>JBLMXA010000063.1:0-13065 GCA_050257515.1 Acidobacteriota bacterium
GTAGAGGCGGGTGCCGTTGATGCTCGCGGTGTCGATCAGCTGCACGCGATCGCCGATCTGGTTCATAAGCGCGTGCACGCGCGACATCGACGGGTCGTCGGTGTACTTCGCGGAGTCGCAGCGCGCGTAGCGGCCGAGCAGCACGCCGTCGCGCATCTCGTCGGAGCCGATCGTGATCTGGCCGGCGAGGTTGGGGCCGATCAGATCGAGCGTGCCCGCGATCGCGCCGCCGCTGGTGGCCAGGCTCTCGCTGCTGTCGCGCGGCCCGTGCGTGCGGAAGATCATGCTCTTGCGCGTGCTCGCGTTGCGCTGGGGCAGGTGCGTGAACGAGCCCTCGGGGCAGCGCAGCAGCTCGTCGAAGTACACGCGCTCGGGCAAGAACCCCCACGCGTCGCTCGCCGACGCCGGCCAGTCGCTGGGATCGCCGAGCGGCAGCAGGAACAGCGCGTGATCCGCGCAGCGCAGCATCGCCGGCCCCTCGCAGCGCAGGCCGCGCAGCGTGCGGCCCTGCTCGTCGACGAACCCGGTGCCGGTGCGCAGATCGAGCACGCGGAACTGCACGCTCGCGTCGCCGGGCTTCCAGCTCGAGACCGGATCGAGGATCACGATCAGGTGGCGGAGCGCGAGCTCGGCGCTCTGCGTCAGGTACAGATCCGACGAGTCGTGGCGGCCGACGATCGCGGCGACGTGGCGCTCGACGCGCGCGCGCAGCGTGACGATGCCCTCGGCGCGCCCGGTGAGCTCGTGCACCGCGATCACCGCGACGCCGGGCTCGTCGACGGCGCGGCAGCGATCGGCGAACGCGCGATAGCCGGTCTCGAACAGCTCGGGCAGCGCGCGGCGGCGCTGCGGCATCCGCTGCGACCGACCCATCAGCGTCGGCTGGTTCACCGCGACGCCGCGCACCTGCGAGCCGCGCAGATCGACGGCGATCGTCGCGGACGGGTTCCCGGCGCCCCAGCTAGCCACAGGTTCACGTTAGCAGCTCTCAAGGCACCTGCGGGTTGCGATCGGGTAGCGATTCCGGCGTCTTACCCTGTCTGACATCACTGGACGTCGAGCACGGCCTCGCACATGACCGAAACCAGGTCCTCGTTCGCGCGACTCTACAAAAACGAAGCGCGGCCCGAAGGCCGCGCCCCGCACCCTCCCCGACCTCAGCGAGCTACCAGCCGCTACCGCTGCCCGAGCCGCTGCCACTACCCGAGCCGCTGCCGCTACCGCTGCCCGAGCCCGAACCGTTGCCGGTCAGCTGGCACGTATCGGAGCAGCTGCCGCCGGCGGCGCCGTTGTTGGCGCCTTCGTCGCACTGCTCGCCCGGATCGATCTGGCCGTTACCGCAGCAGCACAGGTGCGTGATGTGGCACTGCGCGGTGCACGTGTCGCCGTACTTGCCGTTGTTCGCGCCGTCGTCGCACTGCTCGCCCGCCTCGACGACGCCGTTGCCGCACACCGCGGCCGGTTGCATCGGGGTGCAGCTCTGCAGCTTGCAGTCGGTGCTGCACGAGTTGCCGAGCACGCCGTTCTGCGCGCCGTTATCGCACTGCTCGCCCGTGTCGACGACCCCGTTCCCGCACTGCGCCGCCGCCTGCTGGCCCACCTTGAACTGCACCTGCATCGCGTTCTGCGGGAACACGCCGTTGACGCACTGGTCCGCCGGCGCGACCTGCAGCGTGAAGGACATCATCCCGTTCGCATCCTTGGTCGTGTCGTTGAACGGCACGACCTGGACGATGGTGATGAGCCCCTGGGCGACCGTCACCTGCAGACTCGCGTGAGCGCACGACGCGCCGGTCGGGCCGGTCGCGTCGATGACGCGATCGATCGAGCCATTCGCGTTGACGTGCAGCCGGCGGCACGCGAGGTCGTCGCTCGACAGCAGCTTGCCCTGCGCATCGACGACCTGGAACAGGTAGTCCTGCGCGGTCACCTGCCCGCCCGTCTGCAACGCCGAGAGCTCGAAGTACACGTCCGTCTTCGCCTGGAACGTGTTGTCGCGCATCATCGCGCCGGTCTTGTCGACGACGGACAGCTGCAAGTTGAGCTGCGCGTCGCTGCTGCTACCCGCGCCCGCCGCTACCGGGCTCTGATTCGTGCTGCCTCCGGTGCTGCAGCCGTAGAACGCGGCGGCGCTCGCGAGTCCTACCGCTGTCGCGGCGGTACAGAGAACTTTAGTCTTGAACATGGGGAACGCTCCTGCCTGCCTGTTGGGGCCGTTGTGTCGAACCCACAGCAAGAGCCGTTCCCCGGCTCCCCGCGTGCCGCCGGCGCTCAGCGACGAGCGAGCTTGCCTCGCTCGGGCGTCGCGTCGACGATGCGGACGTCGGAGAACTTCAGAGACGTCGGCAGCTCGGGCGACACGACGAGCTCGGCGAGCGTGCCGTCGATCTCGAGCCGGCACCGCTCGGCGTCGCCGCACGCCGCCTCGAGCTTCGACCACTCGCCGGCCGCGAGCTGCAGCGCCGGCATCCAGCCGACCTTCGCTGGCCGCGTGATCGGAAACGCCGCGACATGACAAGCGTCGACGGTGCGGCACAACGATCGCTGGCGCGTCACCGTCCAGTGCAGCCGCTGGCCTTGCCAGCGCGCGCGCACCTCGGGCCACGTGCCACGATGCTCTGCATCGTCGAGCTCGCGCGCGAGGTCCTGCTGCGTCGCGTGTGCGAGCACCGGCTTCGGCGCGCTCCGGGTAGAGGCGGGGATCTCGTGCGTGTCGCGCGCGCGGCACGCGCAGAGCTCGACGAGAAAAATCACGATCGCTGTGCGGCTCTTCATCGCGTGTGCTCCGTTCAGTGCGGTTCGTGCTCGGAGGTTTCAGCTCAGGGATTGCCGGACCACGGCGAGGCGAGGTAAGGGAACGTCGTCAGAAACGGCAGGTCGTTGCCGTCGACGCCGTCGCCGATGTGCGAGCCGTTGTTGCACGCGACGGTCAGCAACGTATCGGTGACGTCATCGGCGAGCGCGCGGCCGTTCGGGAAGTGCGACTGCGCGTTCGTCTGACCCTGCGCGATGTTGATGCGCAGCAGATCCGCCGGCGCGGTGCCGTTCGGCGACAGCAGGCCGACGATGTCGGTGCGGCCGCCTGCCGGCGTCGGCGCGCAGCCGGCGTGCAGCACGAGATCGAGCAGCTTCGGCACCTCGGGGTCGAGGATGTACGCGCCGAAGTTCGCGACGTCGTCCTGCGGCTTCGTGCGGTTGTACCGGTCCTTGTCCTTGAGAGGGATGATCACCTCGTTGACGAGCGGCCAGCCGAGCCGGCTGACCTGGACGTACCTGCCGTAGTCGTCGGCGCCGCGGCGCGAGCGCAGGATGCGGATCTCCGGCCTGCTCGCGCTCGCGTAGATGCCGACGACGCTGGTCTTGTCGGTCGTGCTCGCCGGCCGCAGCCCGCCGGAGGCGACGTCGGTGATCGGCACCTCGAGCACGATCGACATCACGTTGACGCCGTCGGTCGTGTGCGCGCCGCCGACGCCGAGCAGGTCGAACACGTGGAGGTCGACGAAGAACGGCTCGTCGCGCGGGCCGGCGAACGACGTCGTGCCGTTCGCGCTCGCGATCGCCTGCTGCGCGACCGCCTCGTAGTTCGGGAACGACCGCTTGCCGACGTTCCACGGCGCGACCGGTGCGCCGTCGAGGATCTTCGTGCGCGTGCCGGTGTGGTCGTCGATCCTCCACAGCGTGTACGTCTGCGTGACGTTGAGGTTCGGGCTCGCGAGCGAGTCGACCGCGCCGGTGTTGTAGAGGAACGTGCCGCCGTTCTTGACCGCGGTCGTGAACTCCCAGCGATAGGTGATGTCGCTGACGGCATCGCCGTCGTTGTCGAGGTGGATCTCGTAGCGCGCGTCGTCGGCGAACCGGTAGAAGTTCGGGCCCGACGCGGGCAGCAGGAACGGCACGTAATCGGCGACGATCGCGAGCCGGCCGGGATCGCTCGGGCTGATGAACGTGTAGACGTCGGTGTTATCGACGTACTGGTCCTGCGCGATCATCGGCGCCTCGCGGTGACTCGAGGCAGATGCGGTGCCGGCGGCGAGCGTCGCGCCGGCGAGGATGGTCGAGACGAGCTTGGTCATGGGAGGCTCCTTTCATTCGGCGCGGTAGATCGCGCCACCTTCGGAATCGACGACCGCGAACACGCCCGCGCGGCGGGCGGTGCGGAGGCCGGATGGATCCTGGATGTCGGGGGTCGAGAGCTGCTGCATCTCGCCGGTCGCGATGTCGACCGACGTCAGCTGGCCGCGGCCCTGGTCGTCGAGCGTCGGCATCACGGCGGTGCCGCCGCCGGCGGTCAGCGACACGCCGCCCGGCGTGCCCATCCGCAGGTTGCTCAGCACCTCGTTGCAGCTCGAGCCGTCGGACGGGATCGCGAACAGCACGCCCTCGCCCATCGCACCGGCGGCGGTGTGGTCCATCACCCACGCGACGCCCTCGTCGTCGACGTGGAGGCCGGTCGGCGACACGAGCGGCGCGCCCATCCACACGACGCTCGCGGGGCCGCCGGTGATCGGTAGCGAGAACAGCGCCGGCACGAGGTCGCTCGTGAGGCCGGTCGCGTAGAGCGTCTTGCAGTCGGGCCCCATCGCGAGCCCGCCAGGTCGCACGAGGTCGGTGACGCCGAGCTCGCTCGGCATCCCGCCGCCGGTCGACACCGACAGCACCGCGCCGGCGTCGCCGCCCATGTCGGCGACGAACACCGTCTTGCCGTCACACGACATCACGAGTCCGATCGGCAGGTCGAGCGGAGCTCCCGATGCGATCTCGTCGATCGCGCTCCCGGGCTTCGCCGCGGCGTGAAACACCGCCGGCGCCTTCGCGTCGTCGTACGCGGCGAAGTAGAAGTCGCGGCCGTCTGGGCTCGCGACCGCGTCGGTGGGCGATGAAAAGCCTCCCGACGCGACCATCATGACGTTCTTCGGAGCAGACGTAGGCAAACCATCGGAGTGGCAGCCGGCGGCCACGATCGGCGACGCCAGTACCACCAGGATTCGTCTGGGCATTCGGCCCTCCCCTGGCTGTGTTCCGCTGTACGGACCACTCGCGCGATCGGATCGGAGTAGGATGCGCGCGCCTCATGACCACCCGTGTCGAAGCCGATGTAGAGGTCCAACGCTTCGGATTCGCGACCGACGAGGGCGGCAAGCGGCTGGTGTTTCCGCACGCGCATACTAAGGAGGTCGGGGGCAAGTCGGGCGGCACCGGCTACGGCGCGGCCGACTGCACGTTCGAGGGGCTCGAGGGCCGGCTCGACACGCTGCGGTGGGAGGCGCAGTCGGCGTCGCTCGGCGGTGCGTGGCTGCGCGACGATGCCGGGCGGTTCGACATCGTCGCCGATCGCGTCGAGCTGCCGCACGGGATCCGGCTCGTGCGCGCCGAGCGCGGCATCGAGCTGCTGTCGCCGCACGTGTCGTTCTCCGAGGCGCGGCTGACGATCAAGGGACCGTTCTCGAGGCGACCGGCCGCGCCATCCGAGGCGCCGGCGGGCCTGCGCCAGGAGCGGTTGCGCTTCCTCGACAGCCTGTCGGGCCGCATCTACTTCACCGTCAAGGTGCAGCTCGATCTGCCGGTGCTCGGCGTGCGCACGCTCGACCAGCAGCTGCGCGTGCCGGTCCAGGAGGGCAGCCTCGACTACCGCGCACTCGACGACAGCCTCGACTGGCTCGAGGGCCAGTTCCTCGACATCAAGCACGACGATCACCGCCTGCGCGTGCAGTGGAAGGTGCCGATCTTCGGCTCGTCGCACGATCTGATCTCGTGGGGGCTCGACACCGACGCGTCGACGCTCGCCGCGTTCGGCCGCGTGCCGGTGCGCTCGCTCGCCGACTTCCGCATCGGCGCCGGCACCGCGGCGAAGGCCGAGGACAAGAAGCGCAAGGTGCTGCAGGCGTTCACGCTCGACGCGATCGACATCGCGCTGTCGCTGCTCGCGCCGCGCAACCTCGAGGTCGGCGGCGGCATGATCCTGTTCGGCGGCGAGGATCAGCCCGGGCTCGTCGACCTCAAGGTCACCGGCGCGCTGCGCGACAAGGGGGCCGGCGCGCTGCGCGGCGCGATCGGCAGCATCGATCTGACGGTCAGCGATCTGCGCTTCGGGCCGCTGCTGCTGTCCGCGGATCGCCTCCACTTCGACGGCCTCGACCAGCTCGAGGTCACGTTCGACGGCTTCAAGCCGACGGCGGTGACGATGGTGGTGCACCGCGTCACCGCGACGAACCTCGATCTCAAGATCGGACGCTGACTACCTGTTGAACGGGTGCTCCTGGATCCAGTGAAACCCGCGATGCACGAGCAGCATCTCGGAGTCATCGACCGCGTGGAGCTCGATCGTGATCGGCTTGCCGTCGAGCGTGCCGGTCAGCGTCACGTGATCGCCGGTGCGCGCGACCGCGAAGCTGCCGGCGGCCCCCTGCTTGCCGAGCTCGAGCCTGCCGCCGTCGTCCTTCGTGATCGGCTCGACGCGATCGCGATCGTCCAGCGTGCGAACGAGCGCGCTGCGGAGACTGACGACGAGCAGCTTCCAGCGCTTGCCGTCGGTCGCGAGCGGCGGCGCCTCGACGCCGTCGCGGACGACACGGTCGACCTGCCAAGCGCCGGCGAGCGAGCTCGGCCGCCCCGTGCCGCGAAGGGACAGCTGGTCGGTGACCGACGTATAGCCGGCCACCGCGATGACGAGGACCTTCACGACGAGCTTCGCGGTCCGCCACCGCGGCGGCAGGAACGTCGAAGGCGTCGCGGCCGGCACCGCGCGCCCGCGGACGAGCGCGATCAAGCGCGGGACGTCGGGCGCGATCAGCACGAGTGCGGTGACGAGCAGCTCCGACGAGAACAGCTTGACCGCCACGTCGTAGCAGAAGTTCAGCATCACGACGTTCGTCAGCACCGGCACGAGCACGAGCGCGCCGACGAGCGTCGTCGCGCGCCAGAGCAGGAGCACGCCGCCGGTGAGCTCCATCAGCCCGCTGAAGACCGCGTACGGCCCGGACGCGCCCATGAACGTCCACAGGATGCCCATCGGCGACATGTGGCCGACCGGCTCGTAGAGCCGGATGAGCGTCGGCGCCCGGAACTGGACGTCGAACACCTTGAGAAGGCCGTAGTTGATCATGATGAACGCGAGGTAGTAGCGCAGCACGACGCGCCCGAGCTCGGCGAGCCGCGGGTACGCGAGCCGCCGGCGGTCGGCGATCGACCACGCCACGGTGGCGAGCACCGCGAGCACGAGCGACAGCGCGAGGCCGACCCACGACAGCGTGGTGTCGCCGCTTCCCGTCTCGAACACCTCGAGATGGCCGGTGCCGAGTACGTGGCGACCGAAGATGTCGGCGAGCCACGCCCACGCGTCGTCGTACTTGCTGGCGAGCCAGTAGCCGAGCTTCGGCACGAGCTCGAACGGCGTCGGCACCACCGTCAGCGCGCCGAACACCACGCCGAAGCGAAACGCGATCCGCTTCCAGACCGGCCACTCCGTCATCCCGGACGGATCATATCCTCCGGCTTGACCCACTGCACGAACTGCTCGTGGGTGACGAGGCCGAGCGCGATGCCGGCCTGCTCGAGCGTCGTGCCGGTCGCGTGCGCGTGCTTCGCGATCTTCGCCGCGTTGTCGTAGCCGATGTGCGGCGCGAGCGCGGTGACGAGCATCAGGCTGCCGTGCAGCTTGCGATCGATCTCGGCGCGGTTCGGCTCGAGGCCGCGCGCGCAGTGCTCGTCGAACGACGAGATCGCATCGGCGAGCAGGGTGATCGACTGCAGCAGCACGTGCGCGATCAGCGGCTTGTACACGTTGAGCTCGAAGTTGCCGCTCGCGCCGGCGATGCCGATCGCGACGTCGTTGCCGAGCACCTGCGCGCACGCCATCGTCATCGCCTCGCACTGCGTCGGGTTGACCTTGCCCGGCATGATCGAAGAGCCCGGCTCGTTCTCGGGGATCGAGAGCTCGCCGATGCCGCAGCGCGGCCCGCTCGCGAGCCATCGCACGTCGTTCGCGATCTTCGTCAGCGCGCACGCGAGCGTCTTGACCGCGCCGTGCAGCGCGAGCACCGGCTCGTGCCCGGCGAGCGCGGCGAACTTGTTCGGCGCGGTGATGAACGACCGGCCGGTCAGCTCCGCGAGCTTGGCCGCGACGCGCCCCGGGTAGCCGGCCGGCGCGTTGAGGCCGGTGCCGACGGCGGTGCCGCCGAGCGCGAGCTCGCAGATCGCGGGCAGCGCGTGGAGGATCGCGTCGTGCGCGTGCTCGAGCTGCGACAGCCAGCCCGAGATCTCCTGGCCGAGCGTCAGCGGCGTCGCGTCCTGCAGGTGCGTGCGGCCGATCTTGACGATGCCGGCGAACGCGCTCGCCTTCGCCTCGAGGGTCGAGCGCAGCGCGTCGATCGCGGGCATCAGCGTGTCCTCGATCCCGGCCAGCGCCGCGACGTGGATCGCGGTCGGGAACGCGTCGTTCGTCGATTGCGACTTGTTGACGTGATCGTTCGGGTGCACCGGTTGCTTGCCGCCGCGCTTGCCCGTCGCGTATTCGTTCGCACGCGACGCGATCACCTCGTTGACGTTCATGTTCGACTGCGTGCCGCTGCCGGTCTGCCACACCGACAGCGGGAACTCGCCGTCGTGCGCGCCGGCGATCACCTCGTCGGCGGCGGCGACGATCCAGTCGCGGCGCTGCGCGTCGAGCACGCCGAGCTCGCAGTTGACGATCGCGGCGGCCTTCTTGACGACCGCGAGCGCGCGCACGATCTCGATCGGCATCCGCTCGCGGCCGATCCGGAAGTTGCGGCGCGACCGCTCGGTCTGGGCGCCCCAGTAACGGTCGCCGTCGACCTCGATCGGTCCGAAGCTGTCGCTCTCGGTACGGGTGGCCATACCGGGGGCTTACCACGCCCCGGGAAGCTCAAATGTCGTCGGGCGGCGACGAAGGGCGGTTGCCGTGCGCGCGCAGCTCGTTCGCGCGCTGCGCGGCGTCAGCGAAGTTGGCGTCGCGCTTGGTGACGGCCTCGAAGTAGTAGAGCGCCTCGCCGTTGTCGCCCATCGCCTGGTACGTGACGCCGATCTCGTAGTAGAGGCTCAGCCGCTCGCGATCGGTCGCGTTCGCGTGGAGCCCCTGCTTGAACTGATGGATCGCCTCGTTCGGGTTGCCCTGCTCGCGCTGACACATGCCGAGCATCACGTGGCACTGCACCTCGCGGCCCGGCACGCGCAGCACCTTCTCGAACGCCTTGATCGCCTCGTCGTACAGGCCCATCTCCTTGTACGCGAGGCCGAGATCGTAGTGCGTGTCGGCATCGCCCTCGTCGACGGGCTTCTCGAGCATGACGGTCGGCTTGCGCTTGCTCTTGGGCACCGCGCCGCTCTCGTCGATCTCCACGAACTCGTCGAGGCCGACCTCCTCGATCTCGTCGAGATCGAGCGCGTCGGTGTGGCCGCTGGGCTCGAGCGCCGCGTCGAGGCCGGCCGCGCTGCCCGACGGCGGCGTGTCGATCGCCTGCTCGGGATCGGCCTCTCGCGCGAGGCTCTCGATCTCCTGCAGCTTGGCGACGACCATGCGGTGGTTCGGGAACCGATCGAGCAGGTTACGCAGCACGTCGAGCGCCTCGGGGTACATGCCCTGGCTCGCGTAGAAGTCGGCCTCGTCGAGATCGTCCTCGACCAGGCTCTCCTGGCGGGTCCCGACCGGCGTCGGCGCGACCGCCGCCTCGTCGTCGAGCACCGGCGCGCCCATCGTCGTCGGCTCGCCGACCCCGTACGACGGCGTATGCACGCTCTCCATGCCGTACGGATCGTAGCTGCCGGCGATCGCGAGCGGATCGCCGGACTCGTCGTAGCCCTCGGCGTTCGCCGCCGCGGTCTCCTCGAAGCCGCTGACGTACACCGCGTCGGTGTGGACCTGCGGCTGGCGGACGCCCGCGTCGAAGCGGCGCGCCTCCTCGGGATCGAACGGCAGGTCCTCACCGGGCTCACCACCCGCGCCGAGCTCGGCCGCGACGCCCTGGTCGATGTCCTCGCCGAGCGCCTCGTCGTCGAGCTGCGCCTCGACGGCATCGTCGAGCGACGCCGGATAGCGGCCGCCCTCGTACGTCGTGCGCGCCTCGTTCCACTGCTGCGGCGGGCGATCGACGAGCACCGCGTCGTCGTCCTCGTCGGCCGGCATGTGCGCGAGCGCCTCGACCTGCTCGGGCGGCAGCTGCCGCGTCGACTGCGACGGCGACGGCTCGAACTCGAGCTCGAAGTTCTCGTCGTCGGGCGCGCGTGGTGGGCGCGCTGGCGCGGGGCTGCCGTGCGCGATCTGGTTGCGCCCGATCAGCTCGTCGGGATCGAAGTCGTCGATCGAGTCGCGACGCGACGGAGAGCGGCCCCTCGCGACGCCGACGCCCATCGCCGCCGGCGGCGGCGAGGCGAGCTCGAGCTCCTCGCCGTCGCCATCGACCTCGGCGATGCCGCCGCCCGAGTACTCCACCTCCGCCGAGACCGACGACATGCGCGCGACGCGCAGCCGGAACCGCCTCGCGAGCTCGAACGCACCGGTGTGCGTGCCGTTCATCGCGAGCAGCTCCTGCAGGTACTGCTCGGCGCGGTCGGGATCGGTCGGCGCGACGAGCTCGGCGAGCTTGAGCAGCTCGCCTTCCGCCTCCTGCTCGCGGCCCTGCGAGATGAAGATGTCCTTGAGCCGCTCGTGCGCCTCGACGTTCTCGGCGTCGAGGGTGAACACCCGCCGCAGGTGATCGACGGCCTTCTGGTGCAGGCCGTACTTCACGTAGACGTCGGTCTCGGCGAGGATCTTCGAGATCTCCTCGGCGTGACGCTCGCCAGCAGCCGACGCGCGACGCGGATCGGGCGGCGGCTCCATGTCCGCGCTGAAGTCGGCGTCGTCGTACTCCGGCAGCGCGAAGTCGACGCCCGACAGCGACTGCTCGTCGACGAGCGGCATCGAGCCGGTCATCCGCGTCGACGGCGGGATCGCGGGCAGGTCGCTCGTGATGTTGAACTTCGCGGCGTCGGTCGCCGCACGCACCGCGCTCGGCATCGGCGTCGGCGTGCGCGTCGGGATCGGCGGCGGCGTCGGCCGCGGCGGCGGCGTCGCGGCGGAGGCTGCCATCGCGGGCGCGGCGGCGACGGCGGCAGCGGCCTGCGGCCCGAGGAACTGCAGCGCGTCGGCATCCCCCGGCGTGAGCTCGAGGATCTTGCGGTAGACCTCGGCGGCCTTGTCGCGCGCCTTGTTCTCGACGTGAATGCGCGCGAGCTCCTTCAGCACCGAGACGGTCTTCGCCTTCTGCTCGAGCGCCTGGAACGCGAGCGCGAGCAGCCCGAGCGTCTCGGGATCGCGCGGATCTGACTTGAAGCAGACCTGCAGCTTCTGGAGCGCGCGGCGCGGATCGTTGCGGCGCAGGTACAGCCCGGCGAGCTCGCGGTTGAGCGCGTGGTTGTCGGGCTTGTGCCAGAGCATGCGCTCGGCGACCTTGATGAAGTCGTCCTGCCGGCCCTGCCGGCGCAGCGTCTCGCACGCGATGCTGAACTGCGTGACCGCGTCCTCGACGATGCCTTCCTTCGAGTACAGCTCGGCGAGCTTGATGCGGGTCGCGATGTTCTCGGGATCGAGATCGACGAGCTTCTTGACCGTCTCGAGCGCTTCCTTCGTGTTGCCTTCGCGATGGAAGTGCGCGGCGACCGACTCGTAGTGCTGCATCGCATCGGACATCAGCCCGAGCTGGCGATACAGCTCGGCGAGCTTCAGGATCACGTCGACGAGGCGCGGATCGAGCTTGAGGATCTGCTTGTAGACGGCGACGGCTTTGAGGAAGAAGCCCTGCTCGTGATAGAAGCGCGCGACCTTGAGGTACGTGTCGGTCGCGTCCTGCTTCGCGCCCTTCTTCGCGTAGAGGTCGCCGATCTTGAGCCAGACGCGGACGTCCTTCGGATCTTCCTGGACGATCCGCAGGTACTCCTTCACCGCTTTGTCGATCTGATTCTTCTCGACAAACTTGCGGGCCGTGTCCATGACCTTTTCTTTGTTGAAGGCCACGGTTCGACTACATCCTCCCGGTGCGATGCATCACAGCCGCAAGCACGAGGCAGTATGGCCTGTGCATCCCGAAAAGAGTACGGCCCCACGGGAGCACGGGTCAAGGAAAAGCACCAACGAATCCCGAGCGTTAACCGACGGGGATACTCACATCTGATCACTCGTACGCCGGTGCACCCGAGGCAAGAAAAGACCGTCAGGCAGCTGACGCGCGCTCGGCGAGCATCCGCGCGACGAAGCCGGTGTCGAAATCGCCTCGGATGAACTCGGGGTGGTTCACGATCCGCCGCAAGAACGGGATGTTGGTGCGCGGCCCTTCGATGACCATCTCGTCGAGGCAGCGCTTCGCGCGGCGAATGGCTGCTGGTCGGTCCACGTCGTGGACGATGACCTTCGCGAGCAGCGAGTCGTAGTTCGGCGGCACGACGTAGCCGGCGTACACGTGCGTATCTACACGCACACCGAGGCCGCCGGGGAAGTGCACGGCGGTGATCTTGCCCGGCCACGGCGCGAACGACACCGGATCCTCGGCGTTCACGCGCAGCTCGATCGCGTGGCCGCGCGGCTTGCGGTCCTCGGAGTGATCGAACGACAGCGGCTCGCCCGCCGCGATCCGGATCTGCTCGCGCACGAGATCGAGGCCGGTGACCAGCTCGGTGACCGGGTGCTCGACCTGCAGGCGCGTGTTCATCTCCATGAAGTAGAAGCTGCCGTCGGAGTCGAGCAGGTACTCCATCGTCCCGACGTTCGTGTAGCCGATCGCCGCGATCGCGCGCACGCTCGCCGCCGCCATCTTCTGGCGCGTCGCCTCGGGCAGCGCGGCGCTCGGCGCTTCCTCGATGACCTTCTGGTGGCGTCGCTGGATCGAGCACTCGCGCTCGCCGAGGTGCGTGTAGTGGCCGTGCTTGTCGCCGACGACCTGGATCTCGATGTGGCGCGGCCTCTGACAGTACCGCTCCATGAACATCTCGGGGTTGCCGAACGCGGCCTGCGCCTCGGTGCGCCCCATCGCCCACGCCTCGAGCAGCTTGTCCTTCTCGTAGACGATCTTCATGCCG
>JBLMXA010000064.1:0-5123 GCA_050257515.1 Acidobacteriota bacterium
CGACGACCGAGCCGCCGGTGACGAGCCGCGCGCGATCGCCGTCGTCGCGCCGCGAGATCCCGGCCTCGATCGCCGACGCGACGTGCGTGCCGCCGATCGCCGGCGCCGCGGGATCGACCGCGATCGCGGCGTGCGCGCCCCACGGCGGCGCCATGAACCAGCGCGCGCCGGCGGCGACGAGCGCCGGATCGGCCAGGTCGTCGATCTCGGCCTCGGCGTCGACGTCGTCGGTGGCGGCGGCGACGCGCGCGCCGGTGCGCCAGCGATCGTCGAGCGCGTCGCGGTAGCCGTCGGCGATCCGGCCGACGTGCGCCGGTGCGAGCGCGCCCGCGGCCGCGGCGACGCGCGCGCCACCGAGCGTGCCGGACGCCTCGACGTCGCGAACGATCGCGATCGCGTCGGCCGCGCTCGCCCAGTCCGCGCGGCGGAACGTGCCGTCGTCCCACACGCCGCGCACGCCGAGCCCGACGCGCACGCCGGGCCAGCTCGCGTCGAGCCGCAGCTCGAGCGCGCCGTAGGTCGCCGCGCCCTGCGCGCCGGCGCCGATCGCGGCATCGACGGAGGTCCCGTCCGCGCGCGCGTACGACGCGAGAACGGCGACGATCGCGAGCGCGCGCACGGGCCAAGCGTCCCGCCCGCGCCGGCGGGGGACAAATTTTCAGCGCTACTTGCGGCGCAGCGAACGCCAGAGCAGGTAGCCGGTCAGCCCGGAGATGCCGACGCCGAGCAGCAGCAGCCGGTAGCGGTACGCGCCGCCGACCGCGGGCCGGTTCGACGTCCAGAACCCCGACGGGCGGTTGTAGAGGATCTCGTGGGTGTGCGGCGGCTCGGCGTAGGCCACCGGCGCGGCACCCACCGCGAACGCGATCACGAGCAGCCAGCGCTTCACGGCCCGTGTGTACCACCAAGCCGCGATCTCGGCCGCTTGTCCTTCTTCTTCTTCTTCTTGGGATCGACCGGCTCGACGAGCGCGTTCGGGTTGGTCGGCCGCGCGTCCTTGATCGCCTTCTTGACGCGCTTCAGGCACTCGTCCTCGGTCTCCTTGTCGTCCTTGACGAACAGCAGCGGCGTCGCCATCGCCTTGTCGTACTCTTCCTGAGTCAGCTGGTCGCGCTTGAGCATGACGCCGAGCTGGCGCTCGATCTTGCCGGTCGTCCACTTCGTGATCTCGCCCTTGCAGTACTGCTCGTAGCGCTCCTTGGGGTTCGGCAGGATCGACGAGAAGAACGCGGCCTCGACCGGGTTCAGGTCCTTCGCCGCCTTGCCGAAGTACTCGCGCGCCGCCGGGCCGATGCCGTAGAGCCCCGGGCCGTACTCGATCACGTTCAGGTAGATCTCGAAGATGCGATCCTTGTCGAGCGTGTTCTCGACGTGCCACGTCAGGAACAGCTCCTGGAGCTTGCGCGCGAGCGTCTTCTCGGGCGTCAGCAGCACGTTCTTGACCATCTGCATCGTGATCGACGACGCGCCGTAGGCGAACTTGCACTTCTTGAGGTTCGTCACGAGCGCGCTCTTGAACTCGCTCGGGATGAAGCCGTGGTGCTTGTAGAAGCCGAAATCCTCGCTCGACATGATCGACGCCCGCAGGTACGGCGAGATCTGGTCGAGCGGCACGAAGTCCGGGTTCGTGGGCCCCACGACGAAGCTCGTCCACTCGCCCTTCTCGACCTCGACGTAGTGCTCGAACTCGTCCTTGAGCCGCTTGGGCGAGTCGGCCGGCTCGTCGACGACCTTGCAGTGGTTGATGCCGACGTGGCCGTCGAGCTGCGTCGCCTCGAGGTTGTTCCAGTCGACGTCGAGGTGGACGTCGACGTCGAACATGCCCTTCAGCTTGTAGCCGGCGAGGTACGGCGCGAGCTCGACCGGGATCGCGTCGTGGATGCGCTGGCAGTTGATCGGCGGGATCACGAGCCGCAGATCGACGGTCTGGAGGTTCTCCGGCGCGGTGCACCTCGGCGCGCTCGCGCCCGCGCTGTCGTCGACGACCTCGATCACGTGCGGCGACTGGACGACCGTGCCGGTGATCGAGAACGGCACGTCGCGCGCGACGAAGTTGCCCTGCGTCAGGTCGAGCTTGCGCGCGGCGCGATCGAACGTGCCGGTGATCTCGCCCGAGATGTCGAGGTCGCGCACCTCCTTGTCGGAGATCCGCCAGTAGTTGACGTTGAGCCCGCGCAGGTGGAAGTTGCCGGCGAAGCTCGCGCCGGCGCGATCGAGATCGAGGTGGAGCGCGGTGTCGACCGAGGTCGCCTGGTAGTCGACGACCGCGGAGTGCTCGAGGATCGGGGCGAGGCGGTCGAGCTGGAACTTCGCGGCGACGAGATCGATCGACGCGGTGACCGCGCGCGGATCGAGATCGCCCTTCGCGGTCCACAGCTGGCCGCCGACGCCGCCGTAGCCGCCGGCGAGATCGATCGTGTAGTGCCCGGGGTGCGCCGGGTCGGCGACGATCTCGCCGCCGATCCCCGACAGCGCCATCCGCGGCCACAGCGCGAGCTCGCCGCCTTCGACCTTGACGATCGGCGGCGAGCCGACGTGCTTGCGCACCTCGATCGACGCGACGTTCGCCTTCGGCGCGGCGGTCGTGGTCGCGGTGAGCGACTTGATGTGCGCGACGACCTCGTCGGGCGTCCACAGCGCGTCGCCGTCGCCGACGAGTGCGGTCGCGCCGGTCTGCTCGTCGTTCGCGAGCAGGCGCACGTGGCTGACCGTGATCCGCGTCGGCCGCGGCCCGCTCGCCGTGCTGCTGCCGCCCCCGCCCTCGCCGCCGCCGGTGAGCCGATCGATCACGTCGCGCACGTTGTCGCGGCCGTCGCCGGCGCGCCGCAGCGTGACGACCACGCCGTCGACCTTGGCCTCGCCGAGGTGGATCGAGCCGAACAGCGAGCCCCAGGCGTCGAAGTCGACGTCGATGCGATCGACGTGGACGAGCGGCGTGTCGCCGTCGAGCGGGCCGCGCACCTCGAGGCCGCGCACGATCGCGTGGCCGAGCGACACGTCGATGCCGCCGAACCGGATCTCGCGGCCGAGCCGGGTCGCGAGCCGCTCGCCGAGCTTCTTGCGGACCATGTACGCGCCGACCCTCGGGTAGATCACCGCGAGCGAGAGCGTCACGAGCACGAGCACGCCGACGGCGATACCGCCCGCGATCCACCACTTGCGGGGGATCGGGGGGCGCCGTCGGGTCGTACCGCCCGGGGGCAGCATCCAGCTGGGTATACAACGATCGGCGAGCGCGAAGCGGGTTATCCGCCGGTCCGACGCTCCGCCCATGCGAGGACCGCCGCGCAGGAGATATCGGCGATGGGGCCGAGCGCCCGCGCAGCGGCGAGCCGCTTGTCGCGATCGACCTCGGCGTATCCACGAGCGACATCCGGTCCGCGCGTGACCGACGAGCCGAACACGATCGCGAACCGGATCTCGCTCCGGTGCGCGAGTGCTCCGCGCAGGATCGCCTCGAGCTCGCTCGACGTCGCCCGTCGATCGTAGCACCGCCCGCGGATCACTTACATGTCAGCGCGAAGATGTGCCCGTCGTCGCCGACGTTCTGGACCCAGATCGTCCAGTCCCCGGCCGGGACGCTCTGCTTGGTATCGAGCCAGCGCTTGCCATCGGCCCCGTCCATCGTGATGGTCAGCTCGAGGCGGCTGTCGCTGCGGTCGCGCAGCATCACGGTCGAGGCGCCCTTCTGCAGCTTCAGCGGCACGGGCTTGAGCTGGACGAGCTTGACCGTGCCCGCCGACAGCTTGTGGAACGTGTTCCACGACGAGAACGGGCGCTTGGTCAGCTTTTTCTGGAGCGGCTTGAGCTCGGGATCGATCGCCGGCTGCTTGCCGCTCGTCGCGGTGATCTCGAGGTAGCTGCAGTCGGCACCCTTGTCGGCGTGCGCGACGTGCGCGAGGCCCGCGAGGACGCCCAAAGCTACGATGCAGCGACTCATAGGCCCTCGACAGTATCTTCTGGCGTCACCCAGATCACGGTGGTCGACCCGTCTTCGTCCTTAAGATTCATCACCGAAGCGTTGCCGCCCGGCGTATCGAGCTCCTCGATCTCCGTCGGACGATACACGGCGGGCGTGATCTGCGGCGTGCCGTGGCCGCCGCCCGCGGTCGGGGTGCGATCTCCCCCCGGCCGCAGCACGAGCGCGAGCGCGGCGACCGCACCCGCCGACACCGCGCCGGTGATCAGGTGGCCGCGATAGCGATCGAACCAGCGGCCCGCGCGCCGCCAGAACCCGCGGCGCGGCACCTCGACCTTCGTCGGCTCGGACTCGCCCTTGCGCTCGGTGCGGCCGATCGACTTGTCGATCTCGCGCCACAGCGCGTCGAACCGGCGATCGGGCACCGCGTCGGCGGACAGCTCGAGGTGGCCGCGCACCAGCTCGCCGAGCTCGCCGAGCGCGTCGACCTTGGCGCGCGCGTCGGCGTCGAGCTCGACGTCCTCGAGCTCGCCGTCGGTGTGCTGCATGAGCTCCGGATCGCTGGGCTTCATGCGCGGCTCCCCGACGCCGCGGCGTCGTCGTGCTCGGGGTCCGCGGCGTCGCCGCTGGCGGCGAGGGGGCGATCGAGCAGGTCGGCGAGCCGCTTCTGCATGTTCTTCCGCGCGTGGAACAGGCGCGACATGATCGTCCCCTTCGAGCACCCCATCGCCTGGGCCATCTCCTCGTAGGACAGCCCCTCGAGCTCGCGCATGACGAGCACCGCCCGGTGATTGTCGGACAGCTCGCCGAGCGCCTCGTCGATCCGCGCGCGGATCTCCTTGTCGAGCAGCGCGCGCCCCGGGTTGCCGCCGAGCACCTTCGGGAGCAGCGAGTCGTCGCTCGCGGCCTCCTCGAGGTGCTGTTCGTCGAGCTCGACCGGGCGGATGCGGCGGTGCTTGCGGAGGTGGTCGATCGCGAGGTTCATGACGATCCGGTACAGCCAGGTGTAGAAGCTGGAGTTGCCTTCGAACTTGTCTAAGTGCTTGTGCGCCTTGATGAAAGCGTCCTGAACGACGTCGAGCGCGTCGTCGCTGTTTCGAATAACTCCGAATGCCAGCCCGTAGGCACGGCGGTGGTAACGCTCGAACAGCGTGCGAAAAGCCTCGCGATCGCCGCGGCGGAATTCTTTTCTATCGAGCGTTTG
>JBLMXA010000065.1:0-14332 GCA_050257515.1 Acidobacteriota bacterium
GCGAGTGCCTGATCCTGCTCGGCCTCCGACACGCCGGCCGCCCAGGGCTTGTCGGGTTCGGCGACGGCGCGCGACGATGCCAGCACCGCCAGCAACACGACGAGGCGCCTCACGGGCAGTCCTCCGGGCACACGCGTGGCTCGAGCAGCATGTTGCACTGGCCATCGCCGCAATGCGGAGCGCTCGGGTCGCAGCCGGTGGCTCCCGGCGGACAGAACGGCGTGCACAGCGCCCAGCAGTCGGGATCATCGCAGCCGGCGAGGCCATCGCCGTCGCCGTCCTCGCCGGCAACGCAGGTCTCTTCGGGCTCGCCCGCATACGCCGAGCGATAGAACCAGGTCTCGAAGATCGGTGACACGGGATCGATGCCCACCAGCACGAACTGCTCGCGGATCGGGTCGAACGTGGCCAGCGCGGCCTGCAGCATCGGCGGCGGACTGGTCGAGACCGCGTGCCATGTCCCCGCATAGAACATCCAGTGGTCGTAGAGGTACTGGCCGCCGGCCGCGCCCCCGCCGTACATCAGCGCGACTCCGCTCGCATCGTCAAACGCGAGCGCGGAGCTCGTGCGTGGGCTGGGGCTCGCCGATGTCGGCAGCTGCGACCAGTTCGTGCCGTCCCACACCCACGTGTCGTCATAAACGGTGTTCGGCGCAGCGCCGCCGAACATCATCACGCGACGCCCCAGCATGTCCGTCGCCATCGCACGGTTAGATCGTGGCGGGGGCAGGGTCGCTGGCGTCAGCTGTGACCAGCTCGTGCCGTTCCACGACCACATGTCGCCGAGAGAGCTCGCCGCGAGACCGCCGAACAGGACCACGCGCATGGCTGCGGGATCGAACGCCATGCCCGTGAAGTCGCGCGCCGACGGTCCGGTCGTCGCGACGCGGGTCCACGTCGCGCCGTCCCACGACCACGTGTCGTACTGCAGGTCGTTGACGAGCGTGCTGTTCGTGCCCCCGAAGAGGACGATCCGGCGATCCGCATCGTCGTAGGCCATCGCGTGCTCGCAGCGGGCGGTGGGTGAGGTCGCCGGCGCGAGCTTCGTCCAGGTGGCGCCGTCCCACTCCCACGTCTCGCTGGTGGTGCAACCACCGAACATCAGGACCCGGCCGCGCATGCGGTCGTACGCGACTGCGGCGCCGACGCGCGCCGACGGCTGGGACGCCGCCGACCGCGTCCAGGCTGGTGTCTCGAGGACGCAACCACTGCTGCAGCCGTCGTGGTTGAGGAAGTTGCCGTCGTCGCAAGTCTCGTCGCGTTCGCGGCGGCCGTTGCCGCACTCGGCGGCGACACAGTCGCCACCGAGACACGCACCGGTCGCACCGCAGGCTGTTCCATCCGCCGAGCTCGGACAGAGCTGCGGATCGATGCAGCCGCCGACGTCGGCGGCGCCGCACGCGTTCCCCGGCGGACAGATCGTGCCGTCCGCGCACGTCACCGCCCGCGACTGGAAACACCCCGCGACGAACGAGAGACATGCAACGTGCCAGCACCCCCGGAGCACAGCCCATCGTATCAGGGAAGCTGCGCGAACGTCATCTCCGGCACGTCGCCGGTCCACGTGAGCCTCGCGGCGGTCGCCTTCGCGATCTCTTCGGCGGTGACGCCGGGCGCGCGCTCGCGGAGCACCAGGCCGGCCTGTCCGACGTCGATCACCGCGAGGTCGGTGACGATGGTGTGCACGCAGCGGACGCCGGTGAGCGGCAGCGAGCACTCGCGCAGGAGCTTCGGCGAGCCGTCCTTCGCGACGTGCTCCATCATCACGATCACGCGGCGGCTGCCGGCGACGAGGTCCATCGCGCCGCCCATGCCCTTGATCATCTTGCCCGGGATCATCCAGTTCGCGAGGTCGCCTTGCTGGCTGACCTCCATCGCGCCGAGCACGCTGACGTCGACCTTGCCGCCGCGGATCATCGCGAACGACTGCGCCGAGTCGAAGAACGCCGAGCCCTTGATCGTCGTCACCGTCTGCTTGCCGGCGTTGATGAGATCGGGATCCTCGTCGCCCTCGTAGGGGAACGGGCCGATGCCGAGCAGGCCGTTCTCGCTCTGCAGCACGACCTCCATCCCGTGCGGGATGAAGTTCGCGACGAGCGTCGGCATGCCGATGCCGAGGTTGACGTAGTAGCCGTCCTCGAGCTCCGCGGCGACGCGGCGGGCCATCTGATCGCGATCCAGCTTGTTCACGACGCGCTCCTTTTGCGAACCGTGCGCTGCTCGATCGGCTTCTCGTACTGCGTGCCCTGGAAGATCCGGTGGACGTAGATCGACGGCAGGTGCACGGCGTCGGGATCGATCTCGCCGAGCTCGACGAGCTGCTCGACCTCGACGATGCAGATCTTGCCCGCGGTCGCGCACAGCGGGTTGAAGTTGCGGCTCGTCTTGCGGAACACGAGGTTGCCCCAGCGGTCGCCCTTCCACGCCTTGACGATCGCGAAGTCGCCGCGGATCGCGTGCTCGAGCACGCAGTTGCGGCCGCCGATCTCGCGCGTCTCCTTGCCCTCGGCGACCTTCGTGCCGTAGCCGGTCGGCGTGTAGAACGCCTCGACGCCCGCGCCGCCGGCGCGCAGCCTCTCGGCGAACGTGCCCTGCGGGCACAGCTCGACCTCGAGCTTGCCGCTGAGGAACAGCTGCTCGAAGATCTTGTTCTCGCCGACGTAGCTCGACACCATCTTCTTGACCTGGCCCTGCGCGAGCAGGATGCCGAGGCCCTTGTCGGTGGTGCCGCAGTTGTTCGACACGATCGTCAGGTTCATCACCTTGCGCCGTGCGAGCTCGCGGATGCAGTGCTCGGGATTGCCCGAAAGGCCGAACCCACCGGCGAGGATGGTCGCGCCATCGAACACGTCGTGGAGCGCCGCCTGGGCGTCCGGGTAGACCTTGTTCATTGACTGTGTCTTACTGCCGAACGCGATGGCGATCATCACGTTGACGACCGATTTCGGCACGCGCGACGGGTACGTCGGCGCGGTCAAAGGGGTGATCGCCCGGTTAGCGCCCGAGGTGCGCGTGCTCGACGTCGCGCACGACGTGCCGCGCGGCGACATCGCGCACGGCGCCTGGGTGGTGGCGACGGCCTGCCGCGAGTTCCCGCCCGACACCGTCCATCTCGCCGTCGTCGATCCGGGAGTCGGCGGCGCGCGGCGCGAGGTGATCGTGAAGACGCGGGAGCACTGGTACGTCGGCCCCGATAACGGGCTGTTCGCGTACCTCGGCGACGACTACGAGGCGTGGCTGATCGAGCGGCGCAGCGAGCCGAGCGCGACGTTCCACGGCCGCGACGTGTTCGCACCGGCGGCCGCGTCGGTCGCGACGTACGACTATCCGTTCGGCGTGCTGACGCGGCTCGAGGGCGCGCTGCCGTGGGGAGGCCGGCCGGCCGGCGAGGGTCGGGTGGTGCACGTCGATCACTACGGCAACCTCGTCTCGGACCTGCCGGCGGAGGAGGCCGGCGACGCGATCGCGCTCGCGGGGCGGCGGCTGTCGCTCGCGCGCACGTACGAGGACGTCGCGCCAGGCGAGCTGGTCGCGTACATCGGCTCGCAGCGCACCGTCGAGATCGCGGTGCGCGACGGCCGCGCCGATCGCGTGCTCGAGGCGCCGCGCGGCACGCGCGTCGTGCCGGTCGCGCGCGGGGATGCGTATCGATGACCCGGCGGGCGCTCGAGCTGGCGATCACGGCGCTCGCCGCCGGCGGCGACGGCGTCGGCCGTGACGACACCGGACGCGTCACGTTCGTGCCGCGCACCGCGCCAGGCGACCGCGTGCGCGTCGCGGTGACCGAGCAGCACAAGTCGTTCGCGCGCGGCGAGCTCGTCGACGTGATCGCGGCGAGCGGCGACCGCGTCGAGCCGCCGTGCGCGCACTTCCGCGAGGGCTGCGGCGGGTGCCAGTGGCAGCACGTCGCGCGCCCGGCCCAGGTCGCGGCGAAGCAGGCGCTCGTGACGAACGCGCTGCGCAAGCTCGGGGTCGCGGTCGAGCCGGTCGCCGATCCGTGCCCGCCGTACGGCTGGCGCCGGCGCGCGCGGTTCCACGTGATGGGCGGCAAGGTCGGCCTGTTCCAGCACGCGAGCCACCGCGTGCTGCCGATCGCGACGTGCCCGCAGCTCGAGCCCGAGCTCGATGCCGCGCGTGCGGCGGTGGCGGCGTCGTCGCCGCCGGACGGCGAGCTCGCGCTCGTGCGCGGCCACCGCGGCGAGATCGTCGTCGGCCTCGCGCGGCCGTGGCGGCTCGCCGCGCGGCTCGTCGGCCGCGCCGGCATCGTCGGCGTGATCGCGGGCGACGCGCGTCACGGCCAGACCGTGATCGAGCTCGAGCCGGGGCTCACCGGCGGGCCGTGGGACTTCGCGCAGGCGAGCGCGGCCGGCAACGCGGCGCTCGTGCAGCTCGCGCGGGCCGCGGTGGGGAAGGGGCCGGGCACGCTCGTCGAGCTGTACGCCGGCAGCGGCAACTTCACCCGCGCGTTCGTCGCAGATGGCTGGGAGGTGCTCGCGAGCGACCTGACGGGTCCCGCGGGCCGCGTCGACGGCGCGCGCTTCGAGGTCGGCCCGGCGCCGGAGGTGCTCGCCCGGGTGACCGGTCCGGTCGACGCCGTCGTGCTCGATCCGCCGCGCACCGGCGCAGCCGACGCGGTCGCCGGCATCGTCGAGCTCGCGCCGCGCGCGATCGTCTACGTGTCGTGCGATCCGGCGACGCTCGCGCGCGATGCCGGCCGGCTCGTCGAGGCCGGTTACCGGGCCGAGCGCGCGTGGCCGGTCGACGTCATGCCGCAGACCTCGCACGTCGAGATCGTCATGCGGCTGTCGAGGTCGTAGATCAGGACTGGCCGCCAAGACGCGGAGGACGCCGAGACAGACGCCAAGCAGATCTTCCTTCGAAGATCGCCTTGGCGTCTGTCGTGGCGTGCATGGCGTCTTGGCGGCGATCTCCCGGCGCCGCCGGGCGCTCAGGCCGGTTCGCTGACGGTCTTGATCGGGCAGTGCGTGAGCAGGGCGTGGACGACGTGGCGCTGGTCGGCCTCCGATGCGAACCAGTCGCGCGGGAAGATCATCGCGCGCTCGCCGAGCTCGACGACGAGCACCGGCGCGGCCCGGTTCCACGGCACCGAGCGGCGCAGGAAGTAGACCGCGGTGACCTCGCTCGGCGCGGCCTCGACGGGCGCACCGCGGTGGAGGCCGCGCGGCAGCTTCACCTGCTCGGGCGACACGACGATCGTGCCGACCGGATGGCGGTAGCTCTGGACGAGCTGGTACGCGCGATAGACGCCGAGCGCGATCAGCAAGTAGCCGGTCCACACGCCGACCGTGCCGAGCTTGAGCACGAGCAGCACCCCGATCAGCGTGCCGCCGATCGCCCAGCCGATCTGGCGCTGGCGCGACGCCTCGAGCTCGATCTCGACGGTCTCGATCGGCGCGCGCTTCGGATCGTCCTCGCGGTAGTGCTTGTCCTTGTCCTTGTCAGCCGCGGCGCCAGTCTCGCGTGAGCTGCGAGACGCGGACTTGGATGTCGTCGAGGGGGACATGCAACAGCTGGCGCGAGGAAACGACCTCTTGACCATCTACCACGACGTCGGTGATGGCGCGAGACGAGAGCGCGTAGACCACGTTCTTTTCCAGCGCCTGGACCGGCCACAGCGACGGATCGTCGAGGTCGAGTGCGACGAGGTCGCAGCGGTACCCGGGAGCGATCCGCCCCACGGGCAGCCGCAGCACCTCGCCGGCCATCCGCGTCCCGAGGGCAAAACACGCCTCGGCGGTGATCGCCTGGCCGTCGACGCGGTGGACCTTCTGCAGCAGCGCCGCGGTGCGCATCTCGTCGAACACCAACACCCGATTGTTGGAGCACCCACCATCGGTGCCGAGGCCGACACGCACCCCGCGGGCGAGAAGATCGACGAGATCGGTCACGCCGTCGCCGAGGAACATGTTCGAGCCCGGGCAGTACGCGAGGCAGCTGCCGCGCTCGGCGAGCAGCGCACGCTCGCCGTCGTCGAACCAGCAGCCGTGGACCGCGATCATCGACGACATGTCGACCTGCAGCTCGGACACCGCGACCAGCGGGCGGCGCCCGAACCGCGCGAGCGACTGCTCGACCTGGTACTGCTCCTCGGCGAGGTGGATGTGCCACGGCACGCCGGCATCGGCGGCGCACGCGGCGCCGGCCTCGATCATCTGCGGCGACGCACCGTGCTGGCTGTGCGGCGCCGGCTGCACGGTGACGAGGTGGCGTGTCGGGTCCTTGTAGCGCGCGTGCAGCGCCTCGAAGTTCGCGGCCGCCTGCGTGACGGTCTCGCGATACGCGGCCGGCGCGCCCTCCCAGTCGTAGAAGCAGCGCGCGAGCACGATGCGGATGCCGAGGCGGCGCGCGGCCTCGATCGTCGCCGACGCGTGTTCGTTGCCCTGCGCGTTGAGGTAGTAGAAGTCGCAGACGGTCGTCACGCCGTGCAGCAGCATCTCGCCGAACGCGAACAGCGCGGCGGTCGCCATGTCGTCGGCGGACAGCCTCGGCGAGTAGCGGTAGAGCGCCCGGTCGCGCCACTCGAGGAACGGCAGGTCATCGCCGATCCCGCGCAGCAGCGACTGGAAGCTGTGGTTGTGCGTGTTGATCGTGCCCGGCACGATCGCGCGCCGGCTCCAGTCGACGCGCCGCGCGCCCGCATGCCGCGCCGTCACGTCCGCCGGGTCGCCGACCTCGACGATCGCGCCGTCCTTCGCGTACACCGCCGTCGGCCCACGCACGCTGCCCTCGACGAGCGCCTGGTCGGCGAGGAACACCACGTCGTCAGTCACGGTCCCCTCTCAGAGATTGGCCGCCAAGACGCAGAGGACGCCAAGACAGACGCCAAGAGTTCTTTTCGCGCGCGCTTCGCGCGCGAAGAAACCTTCTTGGCGTCTGTCTTGGCGTGCATGGCGTCTTGGCGGCTAATTTCAGACTGCCTCCGAGATCGACGCGAGGTTGAAGTCGTGCGTGCGCAGGATCGGGGCGCGGAGGCCCGCGCCCTGGTCGCCGCCGGGGATCGAGGTCGCGCCGAGCGCGTCGCAGCTCGCGAGCATGTGGATCGGCGACTCGTTGAACCGGAAGTTGTTGACCGGGGCGACGATCTTGCCGTTCTCGATCAAGAACGTGCCGTCGCGGGTGAGCCCGGTCGCGAGGATCGTCTGCGGATCGAGATCGCGCAGGTACCAGAACCGCGTGATCAGCACGCCGCGCTGCACGCCGGCGATCAGCTCGTCGCGCGTGGCCTTGCCGCCGTCGAGCGTCCAGCCGCGGGGCTGGCCGGTCGGCCGCTTGCCCTGCTTCTGCGCCCAGAACCGCGTGTAGACCAGGCCGGTCAGCACGCCCTTGTCGATCCACCGCGTCGGCTGCAGCGCGAGGCCCTCGCCGTCGAACGGCATGCCGTCGGTCGCGGCGTCCGCGGGATCCGAGCGCAGCGTGATCGTGTCGGGGAACAGCTTGTCGCCGACGCGCGTCGCGCCGCCGCCCTTGCCGAAGAACGAGCGACCCTCGTCGGCGCGGCGCGCCTGCAGCGAGCCGATCAAGAAGCCGAGCAGCGCGGCGACGGCCGCGGGCTCGAGCACGACCGTGTAGCGGCCGGGATCGAGCCGGCGAGGGTGCGCCGAGCGCGTCGCCTTGTCGACCGCGATCTGCGCGAGCGCACCGGCGTCGAGATCGCCGATCTTGTTCGACGACATGCTCGCCCACCCCGAGCCGGTGCCGTCGGCGGTGCGCGCGGTGCAGCTGTAGCTGCACGACGTCGCCTCGTGCACCGCCCACAGCCCCGCGCTCGACGCGCGCGCGACGAGGCTCGTCGAGTGCTCGAGGAAGCCCGCGATCGCGAGCTTCGCGGCATCCCCGCGCCCGATCGCGGCGCCGACCGCCTTCGCGCGGTCGCCGGGCGCGAGCTTCGCGGTCGCCGGATCGCTCGCCGGCGGCGCCTTGACGTAGCTCTGGTGGCCGACCGGTGGCATCAGCTCGGGGTTCTCCGGCGCGAGCTTGACCATGTGCAGCACGCGCGTGACGAGATCGTCGAGCGCGCGGTCGTCGAGCTGGTTCGTGCTCGCGGTGGCGCTGCGCTTGGCCATCTGCGCGGTCACGCTCAGCGTGAGCCGCTCGACGTCGCCCGACGACGTGATCTCGTTGCGCGCGAACCGCGTGTTGCCCGTGCGCTCGCTGTACATCGTCGCGATCGCGTCGACGCCCTTGGTGGTGCCGACGAGCGCGAGCACGCGCTCGAGCATGTGGCGCGCCCTGGCAGGAGTCTGCATCACGCCGTTCTCCGGTTCGTGCTGAGGACGTTCACGCCGCGGAACCGCGCCGGCGGGCAGCCGTGGCTGACGGCGTTGACCTGACCGGGCTCGCCCTTGCCGTCGCTCATCGTGCCGAACATCCACCACGACTGCGGGCCGCCGATCAGGTCGCACGAGCGCCAGAAGTCGAGCGTGTTCGCCTGGTACGCGACGTCCTTGACCATCCGCGTGCGGCGGCCGTGCCTGATCTCCCAGAATGCCTGGCCGCCGAACTGGAAGTTCAGCCGCTGGTGATCGATCGACCAGCTGCCGTTGCCGACGATCAGGATGCCGTCGTCGGTCGCGGCGACGAGCTCCTCGATCCCGATCGGCCGCGCGCCCGGCGCGAGCGACACGTTCGGCATGCGCTGGAACGGGCAGCTCGCGTAGCTGTCGGCGTAGCTCGTGCCGCGCGACGCGGTCTCGTGGATCCAGCCCGCCTGCTCGCGCGTCGTCTGGTAGCCGACGAACACGCCGCGATCGACGAGGTTCCACCGGCCGGTCGCGACGCCGTCGTCGTCGTAGCCGCACGTCGCGAGCCCGCCGGGCGTCGTCTTGTCGGCGTAGAACGTGAGGAGCGGCGAGCCGATCTGCAGCTTGCCGAGCTTGTCGGGCGTCGCGTACGACGTGCCGGCGAAGTTCGCCTCGTAGCCAAGCGCGCGATCGAGCTCGGTCGGATGGCCGATCGACTCGTGGATGGTCAGCCACAGGTTCGACGGCTCGAGCACGAGATCGCGGCGGCCGGGCGTCACCGGCGGCGCCTTCAGCTTCTCGACCGCCTCGGCGGCGATCCGCGGCGCGTCGGTGAGCAGCGGCAGGCTCTCGATGTACTCCCAGCCGGCCTGGCGCGGCGGCGCGGTGTGCGCGCGCGTCGCGAACTCGCCGTGCCGGTCGTCGACGGCGGTCACCGTGTAGTAGGTGCCGATCCGCGTCAGGTCCTGCTCGATGTACGCGCCGTCGGTCGACGCGAACAGCTTCCACTCGCCGTCGCACGCGAAGCTCGCGTTCGAGAACCTCACGCCGGGCACCCGCATCGCCGCGGCGTTGATCGCGAGCAGCAGCTCCGCCTTGTCCTCGAGCGGGATCTGGAACGGATCCTTCGTCAGCGCGGTCTGCCACACGTCGACGTTCGGCGGCACCGGCGCGAGCACGACCGGCTGCTTCGCGAGCGCCGCGTTGGCCTTCGCGACCGCGACCGCCTTCTTCGCGGTGGCCTCGGCCTCGTCGGGCGTGACGACCGGCGACGCGGCGAACCCCCACGCGCCGTTCGCGATCACGCGCACGCCCAGGCCGTACTCCTCGCTGTACGAGACGCGCTCGATCTTGTCCTCGCGCGCGGCGAGCCGCTCGTCGCGGCGGCGCACGAGCCGCACGTCGGCGTAGCTCGCGCCGGCCTTCGTCGCGGCGGCGAGCGCGCGCTTGACGACGTCGTCGAGCTGCGGCGCGACGAGCAAACCTCGAGCGGAGATCACACGAGGGGCGGCGAGCGCCGCGAGCGCGCTGCCGACGAGGAACGAGCGCCGGGTCGGCCTCATGGGCCGACACTATCACTGCTGCGTGGTAGCTTGCGGCGGGGCACATGGAACTCCATCCACTGGTCGAACAAGGTCTGGAGCCGGTCTACGTGCTCCACTCCGAGCACCCGATCCTGATCGAGCGCGCGGTCGCGGCGATCCGCGACGCGGCGGTGCCGCCGGCCGCGCGCGGGTTCAACTACGACGTCGTCGAAGGCAGGCCAAATGGCGCGCGGATCGTCGCGCTCTGCCAGACGCTGCCGATGATGGCGCAGCGCCGGCTCGTGCTCGTGCGCGATCTCTCGGGGCTGCCCGCCGACGACGCGCAGGCGGTGATCGACTACTTCGCCAGGCCGAACCCGTCGACGGTGCTCGTCGCGCTCGCGTCCAAGCTCGACAAGCGGATGAAGGTGTTCGCCGCCGCGAGCAAGAAGGGCTACCTGCACGTGCTCGAGGCGCCGCGCCAGCTCGTGCCGTGGGTCAAGGCCGAGGCGCAGGCGCAGGGCGTCAAGCTCGAGGGCGCCGCGATCGGCCGGCTGATCGACACCGTCGGCGACGACCTGTCGCGGCTCGCGGTCGCGGTCGAGCAGCTCGGGCTCTACGCGCAGGGCCGCGCGGTCACCGGCGACGACGTCGACGAGCTGATCGCCGACACCCGCGAGCGCTCCGTGTTCGAGCTGACCGACGCGATCGGCGCGGCGGATCGCACGCGCGCGCTCGCCGCGGTGGCGTCGCTGTGCGATCAGCGCGAGAGCGCGGTCGGCGTCGTCGTCATGCTCGCGCGGCACGTCCGCCAGTTAGCCGTGCTTCACGCGCTGCGCGCCCAGGGCACACCGCGCCCGGAATGGGCGTCGCGCATCGGCGTGCCGCCGTTCGTCGTCGACAAGCTGCTCGCGCAGGCGAGGAGCTACACGCCCGCTGCGCTGGCGCACGCGACGCGCCAGCTCGCCGAGGCAGATCGCGCACTCAAGGGCGACATCACGCTCGACTCACGCACGGCCACGTTCACCGGTCCGCAGATGAAGGCGCTCGGCCGCGAGCTCGGCGAGCGCGTGATCCTGGAGCACGTCGTGGACGCGATCGTGCGCCTAGCGTCGTAGCCGTACGGCCGCACGTCATTTGGTCCGCGCGGTTGCACTTCGCGTGGGAGAGGTACGACGTTTGCTGACGTGTCCGCTCATGCGGAAACCACAACTCTCGAGCACCGTGCTAGTGGCGGCGGTAGGGCTCGGCGCGTGCGCCGTGCAGGGGCCCCCGGTTGCCGATCAGGTCGAGCAAGACGCGCGCATCAGCGGCGCGATCTTCACGACCACCGTCGATGGCAGTCGTGTCGACGCGAACATCTACGACGCCAAGGAGGACGTCTACCTCGATGGCGGGCCGGGCGAGAACGCGCCGCCCGGCGCCGCGGGGCTCCCGGAAGGTAACTACTACTTCCAGGTCACCAATCCGAACGGTCGCGTGCTGCTGTCGGAGGATGCGATCGGGTGCCGCGACGTGCACGTCAACGGCGATGGCGTGATCGACGCGGTCAACCGCGGCCCGATGGGCTGCGAGCACCTGACCGGCATCGACGAGGATCACGCCGAGCTCGGCGCGATCACCGTGCAGCTGATGCCGTACGCCGACACGCCGAACCGCGGCGGCGAGTACAAGGTGTGGATGACGCCGGTCGAGCTCTACAACCCGAGCTACCTGCGCACGCACGGCTTCGTGCCGTCCGACTCGAAGACCGACAACTTCAAGGTGCGCATCCAGATGATGCCGCCGCCCCCGCCGCCCCCGCCGCCGCCGCCCCCGCCGCCGCCCCAGCTGTGCGGCAACGGTGTGCTCGACGCGGGCGAGGAGTGCGACGACGGCGCGGCCAACGGTACGCCCGGCGACGACTGCTCCGCGGACTGCCAGCTGATCTGCGCGCACCCGCAGTAGGCGCTACTTCTTCGGATCCTCGACGAGTGTCTTGGCGTCGGGCGCCGGCGGCGGGCTCGTCCTGCCGCTCGGCCGCGCCGGTGGACGCAGCTGCTCGGGGAGCTGGATCGCGGGCTGGGTGTCCTCGCCCGACACGCCCATGTCCTCGAACGGCTTGCGGTACTCGGCCGGCAGCTTCGCGAAGTGCTGCGACAGCTGCGCCCTGGGCACGAACAGCTCCTCGCGGCGGCCGCCGCCGATGTCGCGCTTGAGCACGAGCTCGCCGTGGACGCGGCTGCGCTCGCGGATCGTGCGCGCGATCGGCGTCAGCTGCTGCAGCACCTCCATCGGCACCGCGCGCGGCTCGGGCAGCTCGGCGAGCGCTGCACCGCCGAGCGAGAGATCGACGAGCGTGCGGTGGTTGTTGAGATCCTTGAGCGCGCGCGCCGCGCCATCGCCGAGGCGGCGGATGCCGTCGAGATCCTCGACGTCGAGCGGGTTCGGCTCGGTCTCGGCGTCGCCGGCCGCGGTGATCGACTGCCACGTCGCGCCGTGATCGGTGACCGTGAAGCGCAGGCCCTGCGACGCCTTGTCGGGCTTCTCCTTGAGCGTGATCACCCTCGCATCGAGCGTCTTCTCGAACGCGACCATCACGTACTTGCCGAGATCGACGGGCGCGGGCTTCGCGCCGCCGAACAGGCCCTTCTTCATCATGTGCACGACCACCGCGTCGGCGAGCTGGTCGACGCGGATCGGCTGGCGGAACTGATCGAGGCCGAGCGTGAACGAGGCGGTGAGCCGGCCCGAGGTCGCGACCGCATCGGCGTGCGCCTCGGCCCCGCGCACGTCCCACGACATGATCCACTTCGCGTTCGGCAGCTGCGAATGATCGAAGAACGGCCGCAGCGCGTGGAGCACCGCGTCCGACGCCGAGCGCGCCGAGGCCTGCGCCTCGAGCGCCTCGACGCGGCTCTCGGTCTGCGAGCGCGCGATCTGGATCGCCGCCTTCGCCGCCTGCAGCGTCTTCTGCGCGACGCCCTGTGTCTGCGCCGTGCGCTTGTCCTGCACCATGTACGGCGCGAGCGCGGACGTGAGCGTCTTCTCGAGCTCGGCGAGCCGCCCGAGCTCGCGCTGCGCCTCGTCGCGGCCGGCGCGTGCCTGCTCGCGGCGATGATCGAGCTGCGTGAGCGGCATGAAGGCGTTCGTGCACGCCTCCACGGCGGACGTCAGCGTCTCGATGAAGTTCTCGTCGAGAGGGAAGGGCGTGCCGTCGCCGTAGCGGTACACGGCAAGCAGTATAACCCGGGGGCGATGCGAGCGCGGCCTTTGCGCCGCTGCTTCAATAAGTACCTAGTAAACCGAGCTGCAGCACCACCGCGTCGAGCAAGCTGTTGCCGTAGAGGAACTGCTTGCCGATCCCCATCGGGTTCGTCGACGGATCCTCCGTCGGCAGCTGATCGAGGAGCAGGAGGTCGCCCTTGGCCTCGAGCTGCAGGCGGTCGAAGATGTGCCACACCGGCTGCTCGCCCTTGAGCGTGATCAAGGTCAGCTTGCCGCCGATCATCGCGTCGCGCACCGGCGACAGCTCGCGATCGCCGGTGTAGTACTCGCCGGCGGTCGACTCGGTCTCGTAGAAGAACGCATCCTTGAAGAACTTCGCCGCGCTCTGCTGGTACACGCGCGCGTGGAAGCGCAGCAGGAGCGACTCGCCGACGTACTGGCTGTACGCGAGCTCGACATCTCCGCCGACGACGCGCCACGTGTCGTCGTAGAACCGCGCGGAGAAGTGCGCGGCGCCGTGGAACTTCGGCAGGAACCGGTTGAGTCGCGCGGTCAGCGACCACCGGGCGCGCTCGTTGGGGATGTGCTCCTGCGGCGTGTTGCCGCCGACGCGCACGCGGCGATACGGGTTGCTCTGGAAGCCGTCGAGCACCTGGCCGAACAGCGCGACCTGCAGGTTCATCGTCGGCGTCAGGTTCTGCGTCAGCGAGGACTGCGCGGTGTCGATCGACAGGTGATGCCACAGCGTCATCCCGGCCAGGTCCTTGCCGGCGAACCCGAAGTCCTTGTTGCACGGGTCGGCGTGGGTGAGCGCGCGGCGCTCGAGCGGCATCGCCTGGCCGTTGTCCTTGTCGCAGACCTGGTCGAAGCTGTGCGTGTACGCGATCGCGATCGTGGTGTTGCGGCCCGGCAGGTCGATCGACGCGTTGCCGCCGACCTGGCGCGAGATGTAGTCGCGCTCGGTGCCGAACGTCGTCGTGAAGCCGAGCTTGCTGCGCTTGCCCTGGAAGCCGAGCGTGGCGGTGCCCTCCTGGCGCAGATCGGAGAACGTCGTCGCCTGCGACACCGCGTCGACCTGGTAGACCGTCGACGTCGCGCCCGACACGGCATCGGCGGCGTAGCCGGCGTCGAGCGTGACGTAGCGGCCGAGATCGAAGCCGAGATCGGCCTGCGGGTGGATCACGGTCAGGCCGCCCTTGCCGCCGTCGCGCTTCTCGGCGAACACCATCGTCGAGACCTCGGCGTGATCGTCGGCGTGCGCGACGCCCCCCACGAGCACGAGCAGGATGATCAGCCTCAGTTGGCCGCTTCGCGGCACGCCTTCGCGTAAGGAGCCTCGCG
>JBLMXA010000066.1:0-6019 GCA_050257515.1 Acidobacteriota bacterium
CGCGCGACGAGGCGCTCGCGATCGGCTCGGGCTCGGGCGGCTCGCCGGCCGCGCGCGCGAGGCCGAAGTCGAGCACGCGAGCGCGGCCGTCCTTGCCGACGAGCACGTTCGCCGGCTTGAAGTCACGGTGCACGATCCCGGCGGCGTGCGCGGCGGCGAGGCCCCGGCCGGCGGCGACGAACATCGCCACGATGTCGCGCCACGTCCGCGGCCGCGCGCGCAGCCATGCCGTCAGCGTCCCGCCGTCGACCAGCTCCATCGCGACGAACACGCGCTCCTCGTGCTTGCCGACGTCGTGGACGGCGACGACGCTGGGGTGCGCGAGCCGCGCGAGCGCCTGCGCCTCGCGCAGCATCCGGTCCTGATCGCCGCTCGTGACCAGCTTGAGCGCGACCTTGCGGCCGAGCTCGGGGTCGAACGCCGAGAACACGACGCCCATGCCGCCGGCACCGAGGCGCTCGATCACCATGTAGCGACCGACGCTCGCGCCGCGCGCCAGCGCGGGCTCGGCGCGCGCCTTTCGCGGGCCCTGCGCGGCCGGCTCGACCGCCGTCTGCGGCGACTCGGTGTCGTCCGTCGAGCCCATCCTTACAAGAATACAGTGTCCCGCGCTCGCGATGTCAGGTGGCTCGTGCTGCCGCCCGGCGCGTGATAACAAGCAACCATGCGCTGGCACGTGCTCCCCGCCTTGCTCGCCCTCGCCCTCGCTTCGTGCCACTCGAGCTCGCAGACCTCGGGCGAGAGCAAGCCCGCGACGCCGGCGGCCCAGCCCGCGCCAGCGGCGAGCCAGCCCACGCCACCGGCGAAGCCCGAGGCGGCGGCGGCCGAGCCGTCGCTCGCGGTGGGCAACCCGGCGCCTGACTTCGCGCTGCCCGGCTCCGACGGCCACGTGCATCGACTGGCCGACGATCGCGGCAAGCGGGCCGTCGTCGTCGCGTGGTTCCCGAAAGCGTTCACCGGCGGTTGAACGGCCGAATGCCGGTCGCTCAGTTCGAGCGGCGCCGCGATCGCGAAGTTCGATGTCACCTACTACGCCGCGAGTGTCGACCCTCCCGACACCAACAAGCAGTTCGCCGAGGAGCTCGGCGTGAGCTACCCGATCCTGAGCGATGCCGACCGCACGGTGGCCCGTGCCTTCGGCGTGCTGGATCCGAGCGGCCACTACGCCCGGCGCTGGACGTTCTACATCGGCAAGGACGGCAAGATCCTCGCGATCGATCGCGAGGTCCACCCGTCCAGCGCCGGCGCGGACATCGCCGCGCACCTGACCGCGCTTGGCGTGGCGCCGGCCCACTGAGCTCGTCGGAGCTCGATCAACCGTTGCCGGTGTTGAACGCCCGCTGAGCCGCGAACGCCCGCTGGTAAGCAGGCCGCGCTTCGCCGCGCGCGACGTACGCGGCCAGGTCGGGAAACTCGTCGAGCATGCCCGATGGTCTCAGCCTGAGCAGCACCGACACCATCATCAGGTCGCCGGCGCTGAATGCACCGTCGAGCCAGTCGGCACCGCCCAGACGTTGGGAGAGTGGCTGCAGCCGGGCGCGCACGCGATCCGCGACGAGTGGCAGGCGCTCCTTCGTCCAGGGCTTGTCGCCCTCGAGAAGCTTGGCGTTGGCGAGCTCCAGGATCGGCGGCTCCACGGTCGACAGCGCGGCAAACAGCCACGCGATCGCCCGCGCGCGGGCATCGGGATCCTCCGGCAGCAGGCCCGCGTGCCGGTCGGCGATGTGGAGCACGATCGCCCCCGTCTCGAACAGCACGAGCTCGCCTTCCTCGTAGGTCGGAATCTGTCCGAACGGATGAAGCGCTCGATGCGCCGGTTCCTTCATCGCACGGAACGAAACCGGGCGAACCTCGTAGGGCACGCCCACCTCTTCGAGCGCCCAGCGCACGCGCGTATCCCGCGCCAGGCCCTTGCCACCGTCAGGTGACCGTTCGAACGCGGTGATGGTGATGGTCATCGTGAGCTCCTGCCGGGCTGCAAATCGCGTGCTGACGTTGTACATCGTGGCGGTGAAGCGAGCGTGGATCTGTGTCGGTCTGGTCGCTGCGTGTCATGGCGTGCCATCGAGCACTCGCCCCCAGGCGGTGACCTCGAACGCGGCACCGACCACGGCGAGCGTGGAGGCGCCGCGGTCTCCGCTCGCCGGTAGCTTCGCGAAGCTGCCACGGTCGATCGTGTCCGCGGAGCCAGTACCGGTCGCGTGGCTCACGGACCAGATGCTGGACAAGGTACAGCCGGTGTTCGAGGCCGCGTGCTGGAGCGCGATCGCTTCCAAGCTGGATGGCTTCTACAGCGTCGAGCTCGCGAGCCAACCTGACGGCGTCGTGTTTCACCCGTCCGCGGTGCACGGAAGCGCCACGCTCGAGGAGCTCCGTCGCTGTCGCGAGGCGGAGGACAGACGAAAGGAGTCGACGAACCCGAACGTGCTGGTGGCACGCGACTCGGGATTCTTCCCGGTCGTGTTTGCGGATCTGGGGCACGGCTGGATGCTCGTGATCGACGGCGAGCTCGCGCCGATCCTTGCGGCTGCGGAGACGATGGCCGCCGAACCGCCGACGAGCACGAACGCGCTCGCGAATGCCGTCGGGATGAAGGCGGAGCCGGGCTGGCGGGCCGTCGGCCTCGACGTGACGAGCGAGGTCCTCGGTGTGCCGTCGATCGGCGTCCGCGCCGACTACACGCCGGCGCCGGCACTCGAACCGGTGACCGGGCCAGTCACGATCACGGTGTACTTCGCCACGACTGACGATGCGAAGCGCGCGTTGACCGCGATGGCCACACCGCGTGACGACCTGTTCGGCGACACGCCGAAGCGCATCCTGGAGACCGCGCGCAGGATCGGCGAGGTCCGCGTCGACGGCGCGACCGTCGTGTATCGCGGACCGATCACGAAGGAGCTCGCGGACTCGGAGCAGATGTTCGTCGGACGGGGCAAGCCGATCGCGCCGCGGTAGTCGGTACCGGCCGGCAGCGGCCTCGAATCGCGCGTGCCGATCACGGCGCGAGCTGGATCAGGTCCTCGGGCTCGAACACGCTCGCGAGCTCGGCTCCGCGCAGGGTGCCGCCCGGTCCCGGATGGACGAGGACCTCGGCGGCGGTGACCTCGTGGTCTCTCAGCACCGCGAGCGTCTCGAGCACGGCTTGCACGCGTGGCGCACCGCGGTCGCCGCGCTCGGGCTCGAACACCATCGGCCGGTCTCGCGAGCGCCGCGCGATCACGAAGATCGCGACGAGCACGAGCTCGCCGTCGAGCACGACGGGCGACCGGAACGGCGCCTGCTCGGCCTCGTCGCGCGCGCCCGCGAGCCTGGCCAGGCGTTCGCGCTCGGAAAACTCCACGTCGACGAGCGCGCGCTCCAGCTCGGCAAGCTGTCTGATGTCCGGATCCGACGTGCCGCCGGCGCGCCACGTACTCTGCTCCTCGAGCAACAGCTTCGCCGTGGCGCGGAGGCGCGCCGCGAGGCCACCGGTCTGCGCGCTCGCACGCTCGACCAGCTCGCGCGCGCTGGCGTCGAGCGCGAGGCGCAGCACGCACAGCTCGCCGAGCTCGCCCGGCGATCGATCCGCAGAGGGAGCCTCGTCCGGCTGCTCGGCGCGCCGGCGCGGCCCGTTGGTGCGCCACCTGATGTAGACGAACGCGAGGTACACGACCCCGAGCGTCATCGCGAACCCCAGCAGGTCCCACCATCCCCAGGGGCCGTAGCGGGACGTGTGATGAAACGACGGACGAATGTTCGGAGGATAGCCGCATTCGCGCGGCCCAGTCGACGCCGCCCTCCGCAGGTCGAGGCGTGGCTCGCGGCGCAACCGGGCGTGATCGCGACTCAGATCCAACGATGGCGTGATGCGTTGAACGCGGGGTGCGACTCGCCACGCTCGTCGCGGTCCTCCTCGTCGGTCGGGCCGCTCTCGCTCATCCTCCGCCGCCTCCTGACATCGCGACCGACGGCCCGATGACCTGGCAGAACGATCGCGCGTTGCTCGAGTGGTCGACGTGGATCCGGATCGGCTACGGCATGGCGAGCGAGTCGATCGCGAGCTCCACGACCGCGCGCAGCACGAGCGCGCTTCCGCAGCCGCACTCGCTCGCCGGCGCCGATTCCGTCCCGACCCGGTCGGTCACCTCCGGGGCCCCCATGCCCAGTTACGCACCTCGGGCAGGTCGCGTCCGTACTTGGCGATGTACTGCTTGTGTTCGATCAGCTTGTCCTGCATCGCCTGCTTGAGGTACGCGCCCTTCGCACCGAGGTGCGGCAACCGATCGATCACGTCCTGAACGAGGTGGAAGCGATCGATGTCGTTCTGGACGCGGATGTCGAAGGTCGTCGTGATCGTCCCTTCTTCCTTGTAACCACGCACGTGCAGGCTCTGGTTCGCGCGGCGGTAGGTCAGGCGATGGATCAGCCACGGATAGCCGTGAAAGCCGAAGATGATGTGCTTGTCCTTGGTGAACAGCGAGTCGTAGTCCGCATCACACAGGCCATGCGGGTGCTCGCTCCTGGGCTGGAGCTTCATCAGGTCCACCACGTTGACGACCCGGATCCGGAGCTCCGGCAGGTGCGCGCGCAGGATCGAGACCGCCGCGAGCACTTCGAGCGTTGGCGTGTCTCCGCAGCACGCCATCACGACGTCGGGCTCGGCATCCTGATCGTTGCTCGCCCACTGCCAGATCCCGATCCCCTCGGAGCAATGCACGACCGCAGCGTCCATCGCCAGCCATTGAGGAAGCGGATGCTTGCCAGCGATGACGACGTTCACGTAGTGCCGGCTGCGCAGACAGTGATCGACCACGGACAGCAGGCAATTCGCGTCGGGCGGCAGGTACACGCGCACGATCGACGCCTTCTTGTTCACGACGTGATCGATGAACCCCGGATCCTGATGCGTGAAGCCGTTGTGGTCCTGCTGCCAGACGTGCGACGCGAGCACGTAGTTGAGCGATGCGATCCTGCGCCGCCACGGCAGCTCGGCGGTGACCTTGAGCCACTTCGCGTGCTGGTTCATCATCGAGTCGACGATGTGGATGAACGCCTCGTAGCAGTTGAAGATGCCGTGCCGCCCGGTCAGCAGATAACCCTCGAGCCAGCCCTGGCACTGGTGCTCGCTGAGCATCGCGTCGAGCACGCGCCCCGCGGGTGCGAGGAACTCGTCCTGCGGCGCCGTCCGCGCTTCCCACTGGCGGTTCGTCACGTCGAACACCGCGTCGAGAAGGTTCGACACCGTCTCGTCGGGGCCGAACACGCGGAAGTTGCGCTGTTCCTGGTTGTGCGCGATGACGTCGCGCAGGAACGAGCCCAGCACCCGGGTGTCCTCGGCTTCGACCGCGCCCGGTGACGGGACGCTCACCGCGTGCGACTCGAACTGCGGGATGCGGAGGTCTCGCAAGAGCGAGCCGCCGTTGGCGTGCGGGTTGGCTCCCATGCGGCGCACGCCCTGCGGTGCGAGCCCAGCGAGCTCCGGCACGAACCGCCCGTCCCGATCGAACAGCTCGTCGGGCTTGTAGCTCTGCAACCAGCGCTCGAGCTGCGCGAGGTGATCGGGGTGAGCCTCGTCGACGAGCAACGGCACCTGATGCGAGCGAAACGTCCCCTCGATCGGCAATCCGTCGATCACCTTCGGGCCCGTCCAGCCCTTCGGCGACGCGAGCACGATCATCGGCCAGCGCGGGCGCGGCGTCGCGCGGCGCTCCGCGCGCGCGGTGCGCTGGATCTGCTGGATGCTCTCGATCGCGGCATCGACCGCCGCGGCCATCAGCTGGTGCATCGCAGCCGGATCGCTGCCCTCGACGAAGATCGGCGTCCAGCCGCAGCCGCGCAGCAGCTGCTCGAGCTCCTCGCGATCGATGCGTGCGAACAGCGTTGGACTGCTGATCTTGTAGCCATTCAGGTGCAGGATCGGCAGCACGGCGCCGTCGGTGACTGGATCGAGGAACTTGTTCGAGTGCCACGCCGTCGCGAGCGGACCGGTTTCCGCTTCACCGTCGCCGACGATGCATGCGACGACCAGATCCGGGTTGTC
>JBLMXA010000067.1:0-8330 GCA_050257515.1 Acidobacteriota bacterium
GCCGAGGAGGAGGGCTACAAGCAGCCGCTGTCGACGCTGCGCCATGCCGTCGCCGGTGCGGAGGGCATGCCCGAGCGGCTCATCCCGCGCATCCGCACGGTGCTCGGCACCGAGGTCGTCGTCGGTTACGGGCTCACCGAGATCTTCCAGTTCGCGCTCGCCGGCCGCAGCGACGATCCGGGCGCGCGCCCGGGCGTGTGCGGCAAGCCGCTCGCCGGCGTGCAGGTGCGGCTCGTCGACGAGGACGGCGATCCGGTCGGCGTCGACGAGATCGGCACGCTCGAGCTGCAGTGCGGCTCGCTGTTCACCGGCTACTGGGGCGGCGCCGATCACCACGAGCTGCGCGCCGACGGCTGGTTCACGACGCGCGATCGCTTCATGATCGATCGCCAGGGCTTCTACCACCACTGCGGCCGGGTCGACGATCTGTTCAAGGTCGGCGGCAAGTGGGTGTCGCCGACCGAGGTCGAGCAGGCGCTGACCGCGCACGAGGCGGTGTGGGAGGCCGCGGTGATCGGCGTCGACGACGACGAGGGCCTGATCAAGCCGCTCGCGTTCGTCGTCACGAACGTCGGCCACGACGGCTCGCCCAAGCTCGAGGCCGAGCTCAAGGAGTACGTCAAGCAGACGCTCGCGCCGTACAAGTACCCGCGCTGGATCGAGTTCGTCGACGCGCTGCCGCGCGGCCCCGGTGGCAAGCTGCTGCGCTACAAGCTGCGGCCGCAGCGCCGGCGCCGACACGCCGAGACCGGCGTGCACAAGCTCGACGGCAACTGAGGAAAGCGAGCGAAGCGAGCGTGGTGGAGGGGCAGGGCGGGCTTGTGCCGGAGGCCGAGCGAAGCGAGGACCTCCGGCGATGATCGGGCGCGCGCTGGCGCTCGCGGGCGACGAGCTCGCCGAGCTGCTCGGCGGGCCGCTCGGCGAGCAGGCGAGGGCGGCGCGCCGCGAGCTCGCCCGGGCGGACAAGCGCACGCGCGCGCTCTGGCTCGCGGAGGCGCGCGTGCCGGTGCCGCCGGGATTTCGCGGCGTGCACCCGAGCTGGATCGAGGCCGCGCTCGCCGAGCTGCCGGCCCGCGCGCGAGCGGCGCTTGCCGCGGGAGGCGGCGACGAGATCGACGTCTGGCTCGCGCGCTGGGCGTGCGCGGCGATCCCGCCGCTGCCGCAGATCGCGCGCGCGTTCGCGCCGCCGCGCTCGCCAGGCGACGTGATCGCGCTGCCCGATCCGGCGGCGTGGCTCGCGGCGGTCGGCCGCGAGCAGCGCGCGTACGCGGTGTCGCTCGCGCGCGACCGCGCGCCTCGCCGCGACGAGCTCGGTGCACCGCGCGCGGTGATCGCGCGCTGCCAGCACGGCGACGATCTCGCGATCGGTGCGCGCGCGTTCGCGCCGTATACATCACCGCTGGCGCGGCGTCAGCTCGTCGTGCGGCTGCCTCGTGACGTCGGCGCGCGCGTCGACGCCGAGCTGCGTTCGCACGAGCGCGATTCGCTCGCCGAGGCGCCTTCGTGGACGGCGCTGGCTACTGCTCGAGGCGCCGGCTGATCGAGTCGCCACGCGTGACTCGCTGCGTCTACGCGGATCGCCGCGTGGCACGTCCGTCGCAGAGCGGCGCGAGCATATGCGTAACCTCATCTACACGTCTGTTCTCCTCGCCGCCGTCGGCTGTGGCACGACCACTACCGTCGACGGCACCGACCAGCTCGATGCGCCCGTCGGCAAGGCCGATGCCGCGAGCGTGCCGTCCGGCGCGTACTCGAACCAGGGTGCCTATTACGGCGAGCTCGCGACGCTGTCGCTGAACGCCGACCACACGTTCGAGCGCAGCGAGATCGTCGCGTGCGCCGGCGGCGGCACGTGCGATCCGATCGTCGACACCGGCACGTATCTGTTCACGCACTCGACGACGACGCGCTACATCCGCTTCTACGCCGCCGACGGCACCACGCTCGATCGCTACGCGTGGAAGCTGTCGCCGTCGGGCGCGCTGCAGCTCGAGCGCGACGGCAGCGATCACTGGTTCACGCTGACGCAGGGCGCGACGTGCGAGTCGGCCGGCGGCACCTGCGTGCCGCTCGTCCCCGATGCGTGCGAGCTCGGGTCGATCGGCGATGCGAGCGAGTACTCGTGCGGCGGCGGCCTCGGCGTCGAGTGCTGCCTGCCGCTGCAGGCCGACAACAGCTGCAACGCCGATCGCGACTGCAAGGGCCTGCTGCCGCAGTTCTGCCGCGCGTGCAGCGACGGGACGACCGCGTGCGCGCACTGGTCGTGCGTGGCGAACGCCTGCCAGCTCGCGTCCTGCCCGAGCTGATACGATGAGCCGGTGAGGAGAGCGAGCGAAGCGAGCGTGGTGCGGGGGTCGGGTGGGCTTGCGCCGGAGGCCGAGCGAAGCGAGGACCTCCGGTGAAGCCGGGCAGGGTGATCGGCGCCGACGAGCAGGATGCGCGCGCGCTCGCGAACGCGCTCGTCGCCGACGCGCGGGCCGAGGCGGCGCGCATCGTCGAGACCGCCCACGCCGACGCCGCGCGCGTCGCCGCCGTCGCCGAGGCCGAGGCCGCGCGGGTGCGCGACGAGCGCGCCGCGCAGGTCGCGAGCGAGCCGCCCGCCGGGCGTGTCGACGAGGTCGTGGGCCTGGTCGTGCGCGCGACGATCGCGGGCTGCGCGCTCGGCGAGATCGTCAAGCTCGATCGTCGCGATCGCGCGCCGCTGCCCGCCGAGGTGATCGGCTTTCGCGGCGAGCAGGCGGTGTTGCTGCCGCTCGGCGAGCTGGCCGGCGTCGCGCCCGCGAGCGCGGTGTGGCGCACCGGCGAGCCGCTGGCCATCCGGTGTGGAGACGACTTGCTCGGCCGCGTGCTCGACGGGTGCGGCCAGCCGATCGACGGTGGCCCCGCGCTGACCGGCGAGAGCTGGGCGGTCGATCGCGCGGCCCCGAGCGCGCTCGCGCGGCCGCCGCTGCGCGCGCCGCTGCCGACCGGCGTGCGCGTGCTCGACACGATGCTGACGTTCGCGCGCGGCCAGCGCGTCGGCCTGTTCTCGGCCGCCGGCGTCGGCAAGTCGACGCTGCTCGGCCAGATCGCGCGCGGCGCGAGTGCCGACGCGATCGTGCTGTGCCTCGTCGGCGAGCGCGGCCGCGAGCTCGGCGAGCTGCTCGAGGGCGAGCTCGCGCCCGCCCGCGCGCGCACCGTCGTCGTGTGCGCGACCTCCGACGCGCCGCCGCTCGTGCGGTTGCGCGCGGCGCACGTCGCGACCGCGATCGCCGAGTGGCTGCGCGAGCGGCGCGGCGCGAACGTGCTGCTCCTCGTCGACTCGCTGACGCGTGTCGCGCGCGCGCAGCGCGAGGTCGGGCTGTCGGCGGGCGAGCCGCCGGCACGCCATGGCTATCCGCCGAGCGTGTTCGCGCTGCTGCCGCGCCTGATCGAGCGCGCGGGTGCGACGCAGGCCGGCTCGATCACCGCGATCTATACCGTGCTGGTCGCCGGCAACGACCTCGACGAGCCGATCGCCGACGAGGTGCGCGGCCTCGTCGACGGTCACGTCGTGCTCGACCGCCGGCTCGCGCAGCGCGGCCACTTCCCGCCGGTCGACGTCGTCGCGAGCGTGTCGCGGCTGATGAGCAAGGTCGTCGACGACCGCCACGCCGCCGCGGCCGCGCGCGTGCGCGCGCGCCTCGCGATCTACGAGGAGCACCGCGACCTGATCACGCTCGGCGCCTACCAGAGCGGCCGCGATCGCCAGCTCGACGACGCGGTCGCCGCGTATCCCGCGATCGAGAAGCTGCTGCGCCAGGACCGCGACGAGCCCGTCGACGTCGCGCGCGCGCTCGACCAGCTGCTCGCGCTGCGCTGACAGCACAAAGGTTCCCGATTCTGGTTCCGGTTCCGCTTCACTGTTGAATTCCGGAATTCAGTAGTGAAGCGGAACAGGAACCAGAATTCGGAACGCGTCCCGCGCGTTGCACGTACATGCTCCGCCAGGTCGTGCTCGCGTGCCTGCTCGCCGCCACCGCGAGCGCGGCGCCCGGCAAGCGCGCGCTGCACCTCGAGCCCGAGGACGAGCACAGCGCGCACCACCTGTTCGCCGCCGAGCACGCCGGCGACTTCCCGTCGGTCAGCGACGACGGCTCGACGATCGCGGAACTCTACCGCGAGGGCGAGGATTTCACCGGCGCACCGATCACGACGCTCGTCCTGTGGTCGAAGACCGGCACGCGGCTCGCGAGCTTCCGGCTCGGCGGCTTCACCGATCCGTCGCGGCCGCCCGAGCACGCCGGCAAGATCGCGGCGTACGAGTGGCCGATCCTCGCCGCCGCGAACGCGCAGCTGTCGCATCATCTATGGAGCTCGCTCGCGGTCGGCAAGCCGTGTGGCGAGGATCCGGTCGATCCGGGGGGCGCGCTGTGCTTTGCGGACGGCCTGTCGATCCGGTACCTCGAGGGCAGCGACGAGCTCGTGATCCGCGCCGGCAAGCGCGCGCCGCGCCGCGTGGCGGCGGCGTTCCCTCCAGCCGGCCGGCGCGACGCCGCGGACGGCGGGGGCGGGTGCGGCGGCACCCGCGGGCTGGCGGGCGGCTACGGCAGCCTCGCGCTCGGCATCGTCATCCTCGATCCGGCCTCGCTCCTGGGAGGGGACAGCTGCGTGGGACTCCCCGCGTCCGATCGTGCGCTTCCCGTGCTGCTGCTCTCTGGCACTCGCTGACGTCCCGGGTCTCCAGGGTTGGGAGCCCCGACCCCGTAGCGATAGGTCGGCGCCGCGATCTCGGCACCTCAACATTTGTCATAGCTGGAAGCTCGCCTACAATGTCCCACCAGCTTTCGCCTGGTTGGAAGACGTTCGGTAGCGGGCGATCCCCGCCGAGCAGTGGCTTATCCCTTGCTGACAATGCCGCTTGGCCATCCATGCGGCGACGTACCTCGAAGATCACGAACCCCATGACCCCCCTCGGTCCGGTGCCGTTCGTCGGCAGGCAGCAAGAGCTCTCCGAGCTCAAGCAGCACCTCGCCGTCGTCTCGCTCGTGTCGCTGCACGGCGCGCTCGGGTCCGGCAAGACCCGGCTCGTCGCCGAGCTCGCGCCGAGCCTCGGCGCCCCGTGCACGATCGTCGAGTGCTACCCGGGCGATCGCGCGTCCGCGGTGCGCGCGCGCGCCGAGCGGGCGCTGCGCTGCGTGCCCGGCACGCTCGGCCAGGTGCTCGCGCAGAGCGCGCGCGTGCTCGTCATCGATGACATCCAGCACCTGCGCGTGGACGAGGCGACGAGCCTGCTCGCGCCGCTCGTGCTCGGCCCGACCGCGCTCGGCCGCATCGTCGTCGTCGGCCGCGATCCGCTCGCGGCGGCGGTCGGCACCCAGATCGGCGAGCTCGAGCTGCTCGGGCTCGACATCGACGCGGCCTCCGCGCTGTGGAACAACCTCGAGGAGACGTTCGGCGAGTGCGACGGCTGGGATGCCGCGTTCGGCCGTACGCGCGGCGTCCCGCTCGCGCTGCGCCGCGAGTACGCGCGCGCCCGGTTCGGCGCGCAGGCATGGGAGATCTCGGCGCTCGAGGCGCCGGCGCGCGCCGCGCTCGAGGCGCTCGCGATCCTGCGCCAGTCGGTCGCTCCGGCGGCGGTCGCCGCGCTCGCGCCCGGCGTCGACATCGAGGCCGCGCTGACGAGCCTCGTCGCGCGCCAGCTCGTCGACGCGGTTGGCGACGGCCGCGTCGTGTTGCACGAGGTGGTGCGCGTCGACGTGCTCGCGCAGATCCAGCCGGAGGCGCGGCAACGCCTGTCGGCGGCGGCCGCCGAGCTCGTCGCGAGCACCGCGGCGGTTGCGCAGGGCCCGCGGCTCGCCTGGCAGGCCGGCGACGACGGCGCGTTCGGCGCGATGGATCAGATCACGCGCGTGCGCGAGGTCGTGTGGCACTGGCTCGCCGCCGGCGATCGCGACCGCGCGGCCGACGTGCTGCTCGCCGATCGCGAGCTCGCCGCACGCAGCGGCGGCGCCGGTGAGTTCGAGGCGCTGCTCGACGCGCTCTCCGATCGACCGCGCGCGAAGCGCCCGACCGACAAGGTGCAGGAGACCGGCCAGGTCCAGCTCGTCCGGCTGCCGCTCGATCCCGAGCGGTCGCGCGCGCTCGCCGCGCTGCGCATCGAGATCGCGGTGCGCGGCGGCCGGTTCACCGAGGCGTTCGAGCGCGCGAGCGCGATGCCCGCGGCCGTGTCGCCGCTGCTCCACGCCGAGCTGACGCTCGCCTCCGGCGACGTCGCCGGCGCGCGCCGCGCGCTGCAGGCGCTGATCGGCTCGCAGGACACGAGCGAGCGCGCCCGCGCCGTCTCGATGCTCGCCGAGCTCGAGCTGCTCGCCGGCAAGCCCGATTCCGCGGTCGCCCACCTCGGCTCGCTCGGCGAGCTGTCGAACGCCGAGCCGCTCGCGCGCGCCCGCGTCCACCTCGCCGCCGCGCGCGCCGACGAGTACGCCGGCCGCGTCGCCGCGATGCGCTCGGCGCTCGCGCGTGCCCATGGCGCGTGCAAGAGCGTGCCCGCGTGCCTCGAGGCGAGCGAGCTGTCCGCGATCGTCGACGCGCGCCGCGCGGTCGGGCTCGCCCGCGAGGGCCGGCTGGTCGAGGCGGCCAGCGCGCTCGACGCCGCCGACGCGGTCGCCCGCGATCTCGACGCGGTCGCGGTCGCCGACGAGGTGCTCGCCGCCCGCGCGCTGGTCGCGCGCCGCCGCGGCGACGCCGCCGGCTCGGCCGCGCTGCTCGCCGATCTCGTGCGCGCGCGCCGCGAGCGCGGGGACGAGCTCGGCGCGCTGCGCGCGGAGCTCGATCTCGCGGAGCTCGAGATCCTGCGCGGCCAGCCCGCACTCGCGGCGGAGCTCGCGAGCGCGGCCCTCGCGTCGAGCGTGCGCCGCGAGCTCGGCCACCTCGCCGCGCGCGGCGGTGCGGTCGTCGCCGCGATCGATCTGATGGAGCTGCGCCTCGATGCCGCGCTGCCGCGGCTCGAGGAGCTGCACGGCCAGCCCGCGCTCGACGCGTCCGCCGGCGCCTCGGTCGCCGTGCTGCTCGCGACCGCGCGGGCGCTCGCCGGCCAGCGCCAGGGCGCGATCGAGCTCGCACAGAACGCCGGCGCCGAGTCGCGCGACGAGCTCGATCGCAGCCTCGCGGTCGCCGAGGTCGCGCTCGCGACCGGCGACGTCGGCCACGCGCTCGAGGTCGCGCGCGACACCGCGGTGCTCGCCGAGCGCGCGCACCGCACGATCGAGCTGTCGTCGGCGCTCGTGATCGTCGCGAGGCTCGAGCTCGCGCGCGGCGATCGCGGCAACGCCCGCGCCGCGGCGACGCGCGCCGCCCGCGAGGCGGCCGCCGCCGGGCTCGTGCGCTCGCGGATCCACGCGCTGCTCGCGCTGTCCGCGCTCGCCCGCGACGACGACGACGCGGCCTCCGCGGTCGCCTACGCGCGCGATGCCTCCGAGCTCGCGCTCACCGCCGGCCTGCCGGTCGAGCGGCTGGTCGCGCACGCCGCGCTCGACGCGATCTCGGGCGCCGAGGCGGTCGCCGATCCTTCGGCGCCGAGCGCCGCGACGATGGCGCCGAGCGCGATCGAGGGCGCCGCGCGCCTGCTGACCGACCTCGGCCTGACCGCGCAGCGGCCGTTCCGCGTGATCGACGCCGAGGGCGTGCAGAGCGACGTCGCCGACGCCAACCCCGAGATCCTGCGCCTGCCGGGCCGCGCGCTCGCCGTCGACGGCGTCCGCGAGGTGATCTGGCGCCACGGCTCGGAGCTGGCCGATCTGCGCCGCCGCTCGCTGCTCAAGCGGCTGCTGTTCCTGTTCGCGTCGGCGCCCGGCAAGGTGTTCAGCAAGGAGGCGATCGTGCAGGCGGTGTGGAACGTCGAGTACCACCCGCTCCGTCACGACGCGGCGCTGTTCACGAACATCATGCGCATCCGGCGGCTGCTCGGCGAGGACGGGTCGGAGATCATCCGGGTGACCGAAGACGGCTACCGCTTTGTCCCGCCGCGTGATTTCCTATTCGTCATCCCGCGGTGAAGAAGCAGAAGCACAGCCGAACCCGAGCACGAGTACGCGTACGAGCACGATCCAGAAATCGTACTCGTACTCGTGCTCGTACTCGATCCTCGAAGTGGCTCGCGTTCGTCAAGAAGCACGGCGTCGTGCTCGCCTCCGCGCGCGGGCCGGTGCCGACCGTCGCCGAGGCGGTCGCCGGCGAGCCGATCGTCGGCAGCTGGTGGGCGCACCCCAAGGGCCGCGCGATCTTCGCCGCGCTGTCCGAGCTCGACGACTCTGAGGACGTCCGCTGCTTCAAGCTCGTCGACGGCAAGGTCACGCTCGTCCATCGCCGCC
>JBLMXA010000068.1:0-5462 GCA_050257515.1 Acidobacteriota bacterium
GCGGTGGTAGCAAGACGCCCGACGCGCCGTCGAACGTACCGGCGATGATCACGATTTCGGGAACGGCAACGGAGCGACAGCTCGGCAGCACTCCAGCGGTTCAGGGTGCGACGATCGAGGCATACGATAACAATGCTCCAACTACAGTCGTTGCGATGACCACGACCGATGCGCAGGGAAACTACTCGCTCGTGGTGCCGACGAACGGCAAGCCAGTCGACGGCTTCGTCAAGGCGACGAAGAGCGGCTACATGGACACGTACCTCTACGCGCCGGCCCCACTGACGGCGGACTTCAGCATGGCCTCGATCAACATGCTGACCCCGAACACCTTTGGGCTCCTGTCGGGGACACTGTGTGGCGTCAGTCAAGCGACGATGGGGACGATCGCTGTCGAGGTGATCGATACGAATAACGCGACCGTAGCCGGCGCGATGGTGTCGAGCTCGCCGGCGGCGTCCAAGTATTGCTACGACGCCGGCTCGCCGAGCTACCCGAACAAGTCGGCGACGATGACAGACAGCGATGGCGTCGCGATCATGTTCAACGTCACGGCCGGCCCCGTTACGGTGAGCGCGACGCTGAGCGGCGCGACGTTCAAGTCACACACGGTCAACGCGGTGGCCGGTGCATTCACGACGACCCTGATCACGGAATAGGAGAGCGAGATGAAGAAGGTGCTGATGGTCGCGGCGCTCGCGGGCGTCGCGTACGGGGGCTGGCACTGGCAGCATTCACACCACGCCGACACGGAGTCGCGGTTGCTTCGCGACCGGATCTGGGTCGATCACATGCCGCGCAACGAGCGCGACATGGTGAACGTGCTCGTCGTGATGTCGGAGCAGCCGGTCGGCGTGTTCAACGCGACGTCGGTGTGGAAGGGCACGTACGAGGGCTTCCGCTACGAGCAGTCGGGCGACGAGCTGCGGATCGTGTTCCCGCAGACCGGCGACCGCGACCGCGTGCGCGTGCGCGCGCGCCGCTGCAAGGAGCAGGGCATGGACTACTGCCTCGACGTCGAGGGCGCGAGCCGCGGCGTCAAGCGCTACTACTCGCGCGAGGGCTGGGACATCGATCGCCAGGACGAGCTGCGCGCGAAGCTCGAGCAGATTCAAGCGGCGCGGTGAATCACCAGGTAGATGCGGTCGGGCGCGCGCGCAGGCGCGAGCTCGATCGTGGTCGCGTCGTCGCCGGCGCGGCGGTGGAACACGTGCGAGAACGGCCTCGCGTCGTGCGTCGCCAGGAACGCGGTGACCGCGTCGGCGAGCGTGCGGTTCGTCGGGCCGGGCGCGACGTCGCGGAAGAAGTCGCGCCCGATCGCGCGCCAGCGCTGGATGCCGCTCGCCTCCGACTCGGTGCGGTTCATCCGCAGCACGGTGCCGGTGCTCGACAGGCACACGACGCCGAACGGCAGCTCGTCGAGGCTCTGATCATCGAGATCGTCCAGCATGATCGTTGGAGTACGGACCCGGCGGAGAAGTTACACTGCGCGCCATGTCGGATCGACGGTGGATCGTGTTTCGTTCGCGGCTGGTGCCGGGGATCGAAGCCGAGTACGGAGCGCGCGCGGAGCAGATGTTCGAGCGCGCGCAGCGCGCCCAAGGCTACGTGTCAGCGAAGGATTTCACCGCCGACGACGGCGAGCGTGTCGCGCTCATCGAGTGGGAGTCAGCGGAGCTGCTCGCGGCCTGGCGAGACGATGCGTTGCACCAGGAGGCCCAGCGCGCGGGCCGCGAGCGGTACTACTCGGCGTACGACCTGCGGATCTGCGCCGAGCTGCGCGGCTCGGCGTTCGACGCCGCGACCGGCCGCCGCACGCACTTCGATCGCGATCCCGCGGCGCTGCGCGCGATCGGGCAGCGGTGGCTCGACTGCTTCGCGCGCCGCGATCTCGACGGCCTGCTCGCGCTGTACGCCGACGACGCGACGCACACGTCGCCGAAGATCCGCGCGCGCCATCCCGAGACCGGCGGCGCGCTGCGCGGCAAGCCGGCGATGCGCGCGTGGTGGCTCGACGCGTTCGAGCGGCTGCCGACCATGCGCTACGACGTCACGTCGATCACCGCCGACGCGCGGCGCGTGTACGTCGAGTACGTTCGCCGCGTCGCCGGCGAGCCCGACCTGCCGGTCGCCGAGGTGTTCGACGTCGAGGCTGGAAAGATCGTCGCGAGCCGGGTGTTCCACGGATGATGCGCCATCCATTCGTTCTCGCCGCCTGCATCGCCGCCCTCGCGTCGCGCGCGCACGCGGAAGATCTCGCCTCGCACGCGAGGCGGCTGCTGCGCGAATCGCTCGTCGTCGACCCGCCCCTCGATGCTCCCGACCAGCTGTCGAAGAAGCCCGCGGACAGCGCGACGCGCGGCGCGACGTCTCATTTCGATCTCCCGCGCGCGAGGGAGGGCGGGCTCACCGCGCCGTTCTTCTCGATCTACGTGTCCGCGGCGTTCGCGGACCACGGCGCCGCGAAGAGGGCGCTCGAGCTCATCGATCTCACGCGCCGCGTGGTCGCCGATCACCCGGCCGACACGATGCTCGCGTCCTCGGTCGCCGACATCCGCGCGGCGAAGCGCGCGAACAAGCTCGCCATCCTGATGGGCATCGAGGGCGGCCACGCGATCGAGGATTCGCTCGGCGTGCTGCGCGAGATGTATCGCGCCGGCGTGCGCTACATGACGCTGACGCACATCAACACGAACCACTGGGCCGATTCGTCGGGCCCGTTCTTCTTCCCGGACTTCGATCCGAAGCAGTCGGCGGTGCACCACGGGCTGACGCCGTTCGGCAAGGACGTCGTGCGCGAGATGAACCGGCTCGGCATGATCGTCGACATCTCGCACACGTCCGACGAGACGGTCGAAGCGGTGCTCGCGGTGTCGCGCGCGCCGGTGATGGCGTCGCACAGCTCGTGCCGCGCGCTCGTCGCCATGCCGCGCGATCTCACCGACGACCAGATCAGGCGGATCGCGGCGAAGGGCGGCGTCGTGATGATCAACGTCGGCTCGAGCTTCCTCGATCAGAAGGCGTGGGACGCGTTCGTCCGGCTGAGGAGCTCGCTGAAGGCCGAATGGACGCGACACAAGAAGGGCAGCGGCAATGACTCGATCCGCTGGCTGTTCGACAGGTACGAGGCGGCGATGAAGGCGCACCCGCCACCCGCGGCGACCGTCGGCGAGGTCGCCGATCACATCGAGCACGTCATCGAGGTCGCCGGCATCGCCGCGGTCGGCCTCGGCAGCGACTTCGACGGCATCGACGATCCGCCGGCGGGCTTCGAGGACTACTCGAAGCTCCCCGCGCTCGTCGAGGAGCTGCTCCGGCGCGGCCACTCCGATGCCGACATCAAGAAGATCCTCGGCGAGAACTTCCTGGCCTTCTTCGCGCGCGTCGAGGCGACGCGCGATTCGCTGGCGAACGAGAAACCGCTCACGACGGAGATGAAGTGATGGCGCACTGGGAACACCGCGACGAGCCGCGCTGGAAGCAGTTCAAGTACAACCAGCCCTACGCGAAGGGCCTCGCACGGCTCAAGGACGAGGTGCTGGCGAAGACCGACTTCGATCCCGCGACGCTGTGGCAGTGGGGCACGATGCAGGCGATGGCGCTCGTGTCGGTGCTCGAGACCGCCGAGGCGCAGTTCGGCGCGGCCGGCCAGCAGATGGTCGGCGACGCGGTCGCGAAGATCGGCCTCGACGTCGGCCGCCAGATCCTCGAGGGGTTCGAGCTGCCCGAGGGCATGACCGAGGCCGAGTTCTTCTCGTTCTACGCGACGGTCATCAACCGCATCGCGTACGCCTCGCTCGAGGATCCGAAGATCGACGGCGACGGCAAGGTCAGCTTCGACATCCTGTGGTGCCCGCACCAGGATCACTACAAGGCGTTCGACTGCCGCATCCAGCGCTACTTCGTGCGCGGGATGATCGACGCGGCGAAGGAGGTCGCGCTCGGGAAGAACTGGCAGGTGAAGTTCGACTCGACGATCCCCGCGGGCGCGACGACGTGCCACTTCACGCTGTGGCACGCGACCGAGGAGGAGAGCCGCGCGTGGAACGAGTACACGCAACTGCTCGAGACGAAGGCGCTGACCCGCCACCGGCGGTGACGACCGGCTGGACGTTCGCTAAGAACTGTTAACTGCTGGACAGGGACGCGGCAGAGGGCACACTGGAAGCCCGTGTGGCTCATCCGTATAGCGCTGCGGCGGCCCTACACGTTCGTCGTGATGGCGCTGCTCATCGCGATCGGCGGCGTGCTGTCGATCCGCAAGGCGCCGACGGACATCTTCCCGAACATCGACATCCCGGTCATCTCGGTCCTGTGGAACTACGAGGGCCTGGTGCCCGAGGAGATGGAGAAGCGCATCGTCTCCAACTTCGAGCGCTATCTCACGACGATCGTCGCCGACATCGATCACGTCGATAGCCAGACGCTTGCCGGCCGCGCGATCGTCAAGATCTACCTGCAGCCCGGCGCGTCGGTGCCGCAGGCGATCGCGCAGACCACCGCGATCGCGCAGAGCGCGGTGCGCCAGATGCCGCCGGGCACGATCCCGCCGCTGATCATGCAGTACAACGCGACGAGCGTACCGATCATGATGCTCGCGCTCGAGAGCGACACGCTCTCGGAGCAGCAGCTGTTCGACTACGGCATCTACTTCGTGCGCGCCGAGCTCGCGACGATTCCCGGCGTCGAGATCCCGTGGCCGTACGGCGGCAAGCAGCGCCAGATCATGGTCGACATCGACCCCCAGAAGCTGCACGCGTGGAACCTGTCGCCACGCGACGTGCAGGCCGCGCTGTCGGTGCAGAACGTGATCCTGCCGTCGGGCACCGCGAAGCTCGGCGTCAACGAGTACCCGATCCTCATCGACTCGTCGCCGGCGACGCTCGACGAGCTCGCGTCGCTGCCGATCAAGACCGTCAACGGGCGCACGGTCTACGTGCGCGACGTCGCGAGCGTGCGCGACGGCAACAAGCCGCAGACGAACATGGTCCACGTCGCCGGCCGGCGCTCGCTGCTGCTGTCGATCATGAAGAACGGCGACGCGTCGACGCTCGACGTCAACGACGCGGTGAAGGCCGCGATCCCGCGCGCGCTCGAACGGCTGCCGAAGGAGGCGCGCGGCCACCTGACGGTGAGGACGCTGTTCGATCAATCGGTGTTCGTGCGCGCGTCGATCGACGGCGTGCTGCGCGAGGCGCTGATCGCCGCGGGCCTGACCGCGCTGATGATCCTGCTGTTCCTCGGCAGCTGGCGGTCGACGCTGACCGTCGTGATCTCGATCCCGCTGTCGATCCTGTTCTCGATCATCATGCTGCACGCGTTCGGCCAGACGCTCAACGTGATGACGCTCGGCGGCCTCGCGCTCGCGGTCGGCGTGCTCGTCGACGACGCGACCGTCGCGATCGAGAACATCCACCGCAACATCGGCCAGCGAAAGCCGAACGCGTGCAGCATGATGATCG
>JBLMXA010000069.1:0-5249 GCA_050257515.1 Acidobacteriota bacterium
CGTAGCCGAACGGAGGCACGATCACGAGCGCGGTGCCGGTCGGCGCGCGCCTGGGGCGGCGCACCCAGCCGAAGCGCGCACGCTCGTCGGTGTGGAAAAAGCCTGCCTCGAACTGCGGCGACGCCGGCGCGATCGGGCGCGCGATCGGCGCCGGCCGCTCGATCACGCGGGCACCTCGAAGCGGAGCGTGCGCTCGGAGTTGAGCGCCGAGATCGTGCCGCGCGCGCCGCGCGCGATGTGCACGATGCGCGTCTGGCCGGGCGCGAGGTGGAAGTAGTTGTCGCGCGCGATCACGCCCTTGCCCTCGATCGCGACATACTGCGCGAACCGCTTCGTCGTGATCGCGAGCGCGCCGTCGCGCACCTCGCACGCGAGGCCGACGTCGGGCTCGCGCGGCAACGCCAGGCCGGCGGGAAACCAGAACGCGTCGAGCTCGTCGCCGTGCACGTGCACGACCTCGGCGATCGGCGGACCGAACCGGTAGGCAAACGACAGGTCGGTCCATGCGTCGAACCACGTCGCGAGCGGCGACTCGGCCGCGCCGGCTTCGAGCGACAAGGCGACCGTCCGATCGTCGGGGCTGACCGTCACCCGCACGTCGCCGGCGCGCCAGAGATCGACGCGCAGGTGAACGGAGCGGCTCTCGCTGCGGTCGTTGACCAGGTGCACCGCCAGCCCGTTCGCGCCCTCGTCGGTGATCGAGAGCGCGCGCGGCTGCAGCGCGCGGCGCACGAGGTACCAGACCGGCTTCGCCGCGCCGCTCGCGTCGACGAGGCCCCAGCCCGCGCCGGGGCGCAGGTCGCGCAGGAACCACACGAGACCGCCGCCGGTGACCGAGCGCTGGCGCCGCCACTCGGCGAACGTGCGCGCCATGACCTCGCCGGTCGCGACGCGGCCGAGCGCGAGGTAGCGGTCGTGATCGAACGTGCGCAGCTGCGCGGGATCGACGCCGAACAGCTCGCGCACGTAGTGATCGCGCACATCGTCGAAGTCCCAGCCGGCGCCGAGGTCGCGCGGCGAGCCGGCCTTCCAGCGCGGATCGTGGACCTTCGGCAGCACGCCGTCGGGGATGTTCGCGAACGCGAGGCACTCGCTCGCGAACTTCACCTCCGCGCGGCGGGCGTCGTCGAGCGGCCGCAGGTACGCGCCGACGCCGTAGTACGACGACGCGCCGGCGCGCGGCTCGTGCGGGAACGCGCCGGGCGCGACGAGCTCGGTCGACGACGGCACGTACGGCACGTCGGGCACGATCGCGTGCGCGCGCGCGGCGAGCCGGTCGTGGAACAGCGACGGCGTCCATCGCGCGCGCTCGGCGCCGGCCATCGCCGCCTGCTGCGCGACCTCGCTGTTGCCGCACACGATCGCGAGCGACGGCCGTGCTTGCACGCGTGACAGGAACGTGTCGGCCTCGAGCTCGACCGCGCGCACGAACGCGTCGTCCTCGGGATAGTCCATGTTCGCGAACATCAGGTCGTGCCAGACGAGCACGCCCTGCGCGTCGCACGCGTCGTACAGCGCGTCGTCCTCGTACAGCATCGTGCCGGCGACGCGCAGCATGTTCATGCCGGCCGCGCGCGCCTGCGCCACCGCCGCCGCGTACGCCTCGCGCGGCGCGCGCAGCGTCACCGGATCGAGCGGCGTCCAGCACGCGCCGCGGCAGAACACGCGGACGCCGTTGACGTGCACCGCGAAGCGGCCGTCGCCGCGGTCGATCGTGACGGTCCGGAACCCGGACATCCCGAGCTCGATCACGACCGGCTCGCACCCGAGCATCGCCTCGATCGCGAGCTCGTACACCGCCGGCTCACCGTGCGTGTGCGGCCACCACACCGCCGGCTGCTCGATCGCCGCGACGCCGGTCCAGCTCGCCGCGGCGCGCGCGAGCGGCTGCTCGATCCGCACCTCGCCGCGCCGGATCACGAGCGTCGCGCGCTCGACCCGCCGATCGAGCTGCGCGCCGACGGTCACGAATCCGACGCCGCCCTCGAGCCGCGCGTCGACGCTGACCGGCCCGACGTGCATGCCGCCGCGCACGAGCGACACGTCGCGCCACGGTCCGATGGCCGGGCACGCCGGCGACCACCCCGGCGTACGGCCGAGCAGCGTCGTGCGGAGCCAGCGCAGCTGCTGCTGCTCGAGCATCGGCACGCGCCAGCGCGGGCGCGGCCGCTTGTTCGACAGCTCGGCGTCGAGCGAGCGGCAGCGGATCACGAGCTCGTTCGCCGGCGCCTCGAGCTCGATCGCACGCGGCTGCCACATGCTGTCGCCGCTCGCGACCCACGCGCCGTCGAGCCACGCGTCCCATAGCGTCGCGATGCCCGCGAGCTCGAGCCAGTCGCCGCGCCGCGCGTCGGCGAGCGGCACGCGCCACCACCAGTCCTCGCGGTCGAACGCGCGGCGATCGTCGAGGCTCCACGCGCCGGCGGCACGCAGCGCGGCGGCCGCGGTGCCCGGCAGCGTGCACTCGATCCAGCGCGTGCTCGCGAGCTCGCCCGGCGCCGCGCACGCCCCCGGCACGGTCGACGTCACCGCCGCACGCTCGAGCGCGACGCGCACGCGCCCGTCTCCGACGACGCCGCGCACGCGCCCGCCGAGCACTAGCGCCCCGCGGTCAGCTCGTCGATCGCCGTGCGGATCGCCGAGATGCTCTCGAACACGCTGCGCTTGAGCATGTGATCCGGAAACTCGACGTCGAACTCGCCCTCGAGCGCGAGCATGACGACGCTCGCGTGCGACGTCATGCCGGCCTGGTAGAGGTCGGCATCTTCGGCGAGCGCCTCGGAATCCTTCGTCAGCCGGCCGTGCTCCTTCAGGATCGCGCGGATCTTCGTCGCGTGCTCAGTCATAGGCGATCCGCGTACGCGAGCTCGCCGGCGGTGTAGACGCGGCGCAGGAACCGCTCGCCGAACGTCTCCACCGAGCCGGCGATCCCGCTGACCTGCACCAGGTCGATGCCGACCCGAAGCCGCGACATGCGAGGTCGATTGTACAACAGCTAGTCCGCGTGCTGCTCGAGGTTGCCGATCGCGATCTCCCACGCGCGCGCCCACTCGTCGAACGTCGAGGTCGCGTCGTACGGCTTCTTCGTGTTGACCGCGCGCGCGGCCTTGAGGATGAACGACTTCGCGCCCTCCGAGATCGTGTCGTACGCCTGTGCGGCCGGCGAGAACTGGCCGGCATCGGGTGAGCCGGCGAGCCAGCGCAGGTACATCGCCATCAGCTCGGCCGCGGCGCCGAGCTGGCGCACGGTCGCGAACGCCCACGCGTGGTAGTAGGCGAGCCCCTCGTGCTGCAGCTCGGGCAAATCCTGCGCGAATCGCGCCGCGAACCGCGTGACCGGGTTGGTCAGCGGCCGGCGCGCGAGGTGGCGCGCGAGCAGCTTGCCCGACATCGCCGCGAGCTCCTCGCGCGAGCGGCGCACGAGGCGATCGAGCCGCACGAGCTCGGCGAAGAACGGCATCACCGGCGGCGCGAACGTCTGCTCGAAGTCCTCGCCGTCGAGCACGAAGTAGCCGGCGTTGTGGAAGTAGCCGAGGCGCCGGGCTTCGACGTCGAGGTCGTTGAGCACGATCGTCGACTTCGTGTGCTGGCGCCGGTAGTCGGTGCCCGACGTGTCGGGCAGCCACCACGCGTCGGCCTCGCTCGAGATCAGCTTGCCCGCCGCGAGGTGCTCGCGCGCGTGATCGAGCAGCGGCCGCCAGCAGTTGAGCTCGCTGACGTCGATGCCGTAGAGGTCGCGCAGCTCGTCGTGCGGCGGCTTGAAGAACGTCCACTGGTCGCCCTCGAAGTCGAGCGCGACGGCGTGCGGCAGGATCGCCATCGGTTCGCAACCGACCGCGTGGATCACCTCGATCCAGATGTCGGCGTAGCAGTTCTTCTCCATCCACGCGCGGTCGTCGGCGTGCAGCACGTGCCGCGCGTACTTCGTCGCGTCGAGCTCGAGGACCTTCATCCCTGGGGCCACAGCTGGTCCCGCACCGCGGCGGGCCACGCGCCGGGATCGAAGCCGTGCTGCTGGAACAGCGCCATCACGCAGCGCTCGAGGCCGAAGCCCAGGCACGCGGTGTGCGCGAGCTCGCCGCCGGGCGCCGTGCGCGTCACCAGCTCGCCGTGCTTGATGGTCACCCGACGACGATAACCGATCGTGTACGTTCGCGGGGTGAAGCGCGCCGCGTGCCTCCTCCTCGTCGTCGCCTGCGGTCACTCCGCGAGCGAGCCTCCCGCAGCGGTCACGCCGCCGGCCAAGCCCGCGGATCCCGCCGGGCCGCTCGTGCTGATCGACGGCCGCGGGCCCGAGCTCGCGGCCGCGCGCGCCGCGCTCGAGGCTGCCGGCATGCGCGTCGAGGACGCGACGCACTTCGACGACGACTTCAGCGGCCTGTTCCTGGCCTTTCCCGATCCGGCACCCCCGGCGGCGCTCCCGCGGTCGCTCGTGCCGCGCTGGCAAGCGGCCGTCGCGAAGTGCCATCCGCTCCAGGACGCGTGCCCCGAGCTGCACGACGATCCGAAGTGCACCGAGCGGCTGGCGTGCCTGCATGGCGAGATGCCCGCGCTGCGCGAGGCGTGGATCCGCGAGCTCGGCGCGATCGCGTGGGTGCACGTGGTCGCCGGTCCGACGTCGGAGAAGCCCGAGGTGTTCTTCGCGAAGGCGTGGGGCCACAAGCCGTGCGAGCCGGTGTTGCGCGAGCTGCGCGCCGGCCAGGAGTCGCGGATCATGATGGTCGGCAGCGACGCGCCGCTTCCGCCGACCGCCGATGCCGCGGCCAAGCTCGCCGGCGAGCTCGCGGTGCGGATCGTGAAAGGCGAGGGTGACAAGGGCGACCGCGCGCTGCCGTCGTACGTCGCGATGCCGCAGGACGAAGCCGGGCTGCTCGCGCTGCTCGGCTGCGCCCGCTAGCTCAGTAGACGATCGCCTCGACCGCCGCGATCACGGCGCGGGCGCGGCTGGCGACGCGGACCGCGAGCTCGCGAAACTCCGGACGCTCGCGCAGCGGCGCGAGCAGCGGGCAGCGCTCGAGCCACAGATGATCCTGCAGGCCGGCATCGACGCTCTTCGCGATCCACGTGAGGGCCTCGTCGGGGTCGCCGGCGAACAGCAGGAACTCGGCGAGGAACTGCATGCGGACCGCGCGCATCCGCGGGTGGCCGCAGTTCGCGTGCTCGGCGATGCGCGCGCGATCCTCCGGCTCGAAGCGCCCGGTCGCGTGGATCCGCGCGTTGATCTCGATCGCTTGCGCCAGGCTCGGAGG
>JBLMXA010000070.1:0-4145 GCA_050257515.1 Acidobacteriota bacterium
CGCGCGGCCTCCTCGTCGCTGCGCCGCTCCAGCACGAGGTCGCACTCGAACTCGCGAGCGGCGCGCGCGAGCTGGATCTCGTTGGTCCCCGACCACCAGTGCGTGCGGGCGGTCTGCGCGATCTGGTTGACGTCGACCATGCGGCCGAGTGCGAGCAGCGCGTGCTTGAGGGCGAACGGACCGCATGTCCATTCGTTCGGTTGAGGGTAGAACCCGGGACCTGAAATCCCCTCGGCCACGGTGACGACTCTAGCTCAAACGCGGGGCCGTGCCCGCGACCCCTGACCTGTCCGATCGTCCTGTAACTCCGAATACTTGGGCTCCTGCCACAGCCAGCGCCGGCCGACCTGGACCGCCTGTCGGGGGTGCTGCGCGACGAGGCCCTGCCAGCGATCGAGCGCGCTCGCATGCGAGGAGCTCGCAGCCGCCCACGCGATCGCCTCGACCACGAAGCGCCGCTGTGCGTCGAAGTGATCCGGCGTCCACGCGAGGTCGGCGGTGTCGACCGACGCCGGCCGTGACGCGAGCGCGTCGAGCCAGTGGACGAGCTCCTTCTCCCACCTGGCCGCGGCGATCGGGCGCGCGGCGGCGGCGGTCGCCCGTAGCATCTCGGCCGCGACCTCGTCGGACACGAGCAGCTCGGCGTGGGGCCCGACGCTGCGATTGGAGAACACGACCATCGCCGGCCACCGTAGTGCACCGGTCTGACAAGCGTAGGGCCGTCAGAAGATCACCGTCACCGAGACCCGCCGGTCGTGCGGGATCGTGCGGTGCTCCCAGAGATACAGGCCCTGCCACGTGCCGAGCGCGAGCTTGCCGGCCTCGATCGGCAGGCCGATCGACGTCTGCGTCAGCACGCTGCGGACGTGCGCCGGCATGTCGTCGTCGCCCTCGGCGTCGTGGGTGAACAGCCGGTCGCCGTCGGGGACGAGCCGCGCGAAGAACGCGTCGAGATCGCGGCGGACGGCCGGATCGGCGTTCTCGCAGACGATCAGGGACGCGCTGGTGTGGTGGACGAACACGGTCGCGAGGCCGTCGCGTGCAGAACTTGCGCGAACGACCCCGGCCACTTCGCGCGTGATGTCGTAGGTACCGCGACCCTTGGTCGCGACCAGCAACTCGCCTCGGTGAAACATGCCGCCTTATACTCCGCCGGGTGATCAGGCGGTCGCTGCGCTATGCCGAGGAGCTCTCGGACGTCGTGCAGAAGCAGCTCGCGCTCGCGTACCGCGCCAAGGATCTGCTCGGCTTCGGTCTGCGCCAGCGGCTGCGCGAGGGCTACACCGCGAACGACTTCCGCGCCGATCTGCTGTCCGCGCTCGTCGTCGGCGTCGTCGCGCTGCCGCTGTCGATGGCGCTCGCGATCGCGTGCGACGTACCGCCGCAGCACGGCCTCTACACCGCGATCATCGCCGGCGTCCTGTGCTCGCTGCTCGGCGGCACGCGGTTCCAGGTCACCGGCCCGACCGCCGCGTTCGTCGTCATCTTGCTGCCGATCGTCCACAAGCACGGGCTCGGCGGCCTGCTCGTCGCCGGGATGATGGCCGGCGTCATCCTGCTCGTGATGGGGCTGGCGCGGATGGGCAAGCTGATGGAGTACGTGCCGCACCCGGTGACGAGCGGGTTCACGATGGGCATCGCCGTCGTGATCGGCGGCTTCCAGCTCAAGGACGTGTTCGGCGTCAAGCTGCCGAAGACCGAGGGCTTCTTCGAGTACCTCCGCGCGCTGTTCGAAGCGCACACCGCGTTCAACTACTGGGACGTCGGCATCGCGGTCGTCACGATCACGCTGCTGCTCGTGCTGCCGAGGATCTTGAAGCGCGTGCCGGCGCCGCTCGTCGCGCTGTCGCTCGTGTCGATCGCGGTCGTGATCCTGCGCCACTTCCTCGACGTCGACATCACGACGATCGGGTCGAAGTTCACGTACCAGCTCGGCGGCGAGACCGGCCACGGCATCCCGCCGCTGCCGCCGCTGCCGGGCGTGCCCTGGCACTTCGCCGACACCGGCCATCCGGCGTTCTCGCTCGACTACCAGACGATCCGCGAGCTGTTCCCGTCGGCGTTCGCGATCGCGATGCTCGGCGCGATCGAGTCGCTGATGTCCGCGGTCGTCGCCGACGGCATGGCCGGCACGCGTCACGATCCGAACTCCGAGCTGATCTCGCTCGGCATCGCGAACATCGTGTGCCCGTTCTTCGGCGCGATCCCGGCGACCGGCGCGCTCGCGCGCACCGCGACGAACATCCGCGCCGGCGCGCGCTCGCCGTTCTCGGCGACGCTGCACTCGGTGTTCGTGCTCGCTTGCACGATCGCGCTCGCGCCGCTCGTCTCGTACCTGCCGATGGCCTCGCTCGCGGCGCTGCTGATCATCGTCGCGCGCAACATGTCCGAGGCGCGTCACTTCTTCCGGCTCGCGCGGATCGCGCCGAAGCACGACGTGATCGTGATGCTGACGTGCTTCGGGCTCACCGTCGGGTTCGACATGGTGATCGCGGTGACCGTCGGCGTCGTGCTCGCGGCGCTGCTGTTCATGCGGCGGATGAGCGTGCTGACGAAGGCCGAGCTCGAGACGCCCGCCGAGCTCAAGAGCGACGTGCCGCCCGGCGTCCGCGTCTACCAGATCGCCGGCCCGCTGTTCTTCGGGGCCGCGAAGAGCGCGATGGAAGCGCTGCACACGATCCACGACAGCGATCACACCTACATCCTCGACATGCGCAACGTGCCGACGATGGACGCGACCGGCCTCGTCGCGCTCGAGTCGGTGCTCGACCGCCTGCATCGCTCCAAGGTCAAGGTGATCTTCGCCGGCCTCGGGTCCGAGCTCGGCGAGATCTTCGATCGCGCGGGGATCAAGCGCTCGCCCGGCAAGATCGCGTACGCGCCCGACGTCGAGACCGCGATCAGCATGGCGATCGTCCACGCCGCGCGGATCGGCAAGGGACCTAGCGAGAGCCCAGCGTCGGCGTCGACCCCGCGATGAAGTAGACGGCCGCCGCCGCGATCGCGAGCGCGACGAGGATCACGACGGCCGGGATCCAGCGCGGCGTGCCGGCGGGCTCGTCGGGCGGCGAGAGGTACTGGGTCATCGGCCCGGCCGGTGGGGTGTGCGTGGCGGCGCGCGCGTAGGCCGCCGACGGCGTGCGGTCGGCGGGCGACTTGACGAGCAGCCTGGCGACGAGCGCGTCGAGCTCGGCCGGCAAGTGAGGGGCGAACGTCGCGACGCGCGGCGCGGGCTCGTAGATGTGCATCGCCATCGTCTCGCCGCCGCCCTGCGCCACGAATGGCGGGCACCCGGTCAGCAGCTCGAACAGGATGCAGCCGAGCGCGTAGAGATCGGCGCGCGCGGCGACCTCGCCGGTGCCCTTGCACTGCTCGGGTGCCATGTACGCCGGCGTGCCGAGGATCGTGCCGCCCTGCGTCTTCAGCTTCTCGCCGAAGCGATCATGGGCTCCGGGCCAGGTTATCGTAGTAGGGTGCGGGCCATGTGGCGGTTTGCCCCGATGCTGCTCGTCCTCACCGGCGCGGCCGACGCGCGCCCGCGCGCCGACAACATGCCGCGCGGCTGGACGTGGCCGCCGTCGCGCACGATGGTCACCGCCGCGAAGGCGTGCGAGGCGCGCCTCGACGAGCTCGGCGTGACGTGGAAGTCCGGCAAGCGCGCCGGCCACATCGTCGACGCGATCGTCGTCTCCGACGGCACGATCGGCGGCATCACGTACACGAACGTGTACGACAAGGGACCGCTCGTGATGGACTGCCAGCTCGTGCTCGCGCTCGCGCAGTTCGCGCCGCACCTCTACGAGCTCGGCGTGCGCGAGGTCAAGGTCGGCAGCATCTTCCGGTGGAGCAAGGTGCGCGTCGGCGGGCACACGAAGAACCTGCTGTCGCGCCACGCGCTCGGGATCGCGATGGACGTCGTGTCGTTCGTCGACGACACCGGCCGCGAGGCGGTCGTCGCGAAGGACTACAAGAACGACGACGACCGGCTGCTCGGCGTCGCGCGCGCGCTCGCCGACAGCGGCAGCTTCCGGCTCGTGCTGACGCCGAAGAACGATCCGATCTCGCACAAGGATCACTTCCACGTCGAGGCGAACCCCGATTACTCCGATCCACCGACGGAGAAGCCCGCTTCGTGAGGCTCGCGC
>JBLMXA010000071.1:0-3511 GCA_050257515.1 Acidobacteriota bacterium
CTCGTCCTTCGTCATCAGCGCCTCGAGCGCCGCGCGCGACTGCACGTGGACGTGCGCGAGCGCGAGCACCCCGCCGTAGCGCGGGATCGCGGCCTCGGGCTCGCGCAGCTCGCGCTCGACGAGCCTCGCGGCACGGTAGCCGAGGTCGGCGCGCTCGCGCACGTTGGCCGCGAGCAGCGCGCGTTTGTCGAGCACGTCGAGCAGCTCGGGCCACATCTTCTGCTTCGTGTAGACACGATCGAGCGCGGCGAGCGCGTGGGGCTCGGCGGCGTCGTCGTCGAGGATCGCGGTGAGCTGCGCGATCGCCTGGTAGATGTCGTCGAGGTGCTGCTCGTACACCGCGGCGAGCGCGTGGCGCAGCCCCTGGCGCGTCGGCAGGTCGGTCGTCAGCTCGATCTTGCGCTCGAGCGTCATCGCCAGCTCGCGCCAGTCGCCGGAGTCGCGGTACAGCCGCTCGAGCGCGTCGAGCGCGGCGAGATCGCTGTCGTCGACCGCGAGCACGGCCTTGTAGGCCTCGATCGCGTGCGGGCGCTCCTCGAGCACCTCCTCGTACAGCGCGGCCACCCGGTGCAGCAGCACGAGCCGCACCCCGGCATCGTCGGTGAGCTCGGCGCGACGCTCGACGACCTTGACGAGCTCCTCGACGCGGCCCTCGAGCGCGAGCAGGCGATCGAGCGCGGCGAGCGCGATCAGATCATCGGGGCGCGCCCCGTCCACCTTGCGCCAGGCGGCGATCGCGCGCGGGATGTCGTTGCGCTGGCCCTCGTGGATCTCGGCCGCACGCGCCCATAGCGTCGCCGCGAGCTCGCCGTCGCCGGCGGACGCCGCGCCGTCCTCGACGGTGCGCACGGTCTCGTCCCACGCGTCGAGCTTGCCGGCGAGCGACAGCAGCTTCGTGAGCGCGGCGTCGTCGGCGACGTCGATGCTCCACGCGCGCGCGAGCGCCGCGAGCGCGAGATCGAGCGCGCCGCCGCGCTCCTCGTGGATCTGCGCGATCTCGTGCAGCGCGGTGACCTGGTCGCCCGGATCGCGGATGTAATCGAGCTTCGCGTCGAGGATGACGACGAGCTTCTGCCACCAGTCGTGCTCGCGATAGACCGGCTCGAGCAGCTCGATCACGCGCTCGCGATGCTCGTCGTGCACGACGAGCCGCTCGAGCGACGCCACGGCGCGGTCCCAGCCGGTGCCTTCGGCGATGATCTGGCCGTACTGATCGATCGCCGCCGAGATGTCGGCGATCTCGGACTCGAGCACGTCGGCGAGCCGCAGTCGCAGCTCGGCGATCTCGCCGGCCGCCTGCGCGCGCCCCAGGCGCGACTCGAGCAGATCGACGAGGTCGTGCCACTGCTTGCGCTGGCGGTAGAGCCGCTCGAGCTCGCCGACCGCCTCGCGGTACGCGGCCTCGTCGCCGGGCGTGCCGCCGTCCTGGGTCGCGAGCACCACCTCGCGCCAACCCTCGACCGCGCGCCCGGTGTCGCCGAGGCCGTCCTCCTGCAGGCGCGCCTTCTTGACCAGCGCCTCGCGGCGGAGGTCGTCGTCGGTGCCGGTCGCGAGCTCGTCGTAGACCGCGAGCAGATGGTCCCACTTGTGCGAGCGGCCGAGCATCTCCTCGATGCGGCGCACGAGCTCGCGCGTGTCGGGGAACGCGTCGGTGTCCTCGATCGCGAGCGCGCGGCGATACGCGTGGTACGCGCGCTCGAGATCGTTGAGCCGCCGATCGTAGATCGACGCGAGCGCGATCGCGACCTCGCGCACCTCGGGTGTCTCGCCCGATTCGTCGTCGAGGAACTTCTGGTAGGTGTCGGCGACGAACGGCCAGTTCTCGGTGATCGAGCCGAGCCGCTGGAGCTGCTCGCGCACGCCCTCGTCGCCCGGATCCTCGCGGAACACCTTCGCGGTCCACTGCGTCGCGTGCTCGAAGTCCTCGAGCTGCTCCTCGTAGAGGCGCGCGACGAACCGCGTCAGCCGCAGGCGCTCCGCCGGATCGGCCGCGCCCTCGAGCTTGGCCTCGTACACGCGGATCAGCTCGGGCCATCGGTGCTGGCCGACGTAGATCGGCTCGAGCACCTCGGCGGCCGACACGCGCGCGTCCGGATCGTTGAGCAGCCGCTCGAGCGCGGCGAGCGCGGCGGGCTGGTTCGGGTTGCCCGACAGCGCGGCGGCGTAGTTCTCGATCGCCGCCTCGATGTCGCGCAGCTGCTTCTCGTGGATCTCGCCGAGCTGCACGCGCAGCGCGACGGCCTCCTCGATCGACGTCACGAACCCGAGCCGCCTCTCGTAGAGATCGACGACGTCGTGCCAGCGCTGCTGCTGGCTGTAGAGCCCCTCGAGCGCGTAGATCGCGTCGGCGCGCTCGGGCGCGAGCTGCAGCACCTGCTCCCACACGTTGATCGCGTCGTCCGGGCGCTTTAGCTGCACGTAGAGCCCGGCCGCTTCGACCATCGCGGTGACCTGGTCGTCGACGTCGACGCCGGACAGCTCGGCCTGGCGCAGCAGCACGTCGACGAGCGCCTCGTCGTCGTTGTTCTCCCGGTAGATCGACTCGAGCGCGGCGAGCGCGCGGCGATCCTCGGGCTGCAGGTCGAGGACCTTCTGGTAGTAGTCGCGCGCGAGCTGCAGATCGCCGCGCACCGCGCGCGCCAGGTCGGCGGTGTCGAGATAGAGCCGGCGCTGGATCTCGGCGTCGAGCACGCTCGGCGCGACCTCGCGGTAGACGTCGATCAGATCGGCCTCGCGGCCGAGCTCGCCGGCGAGTCGCTCGGTCTCGGACACCACGGAGGCGAGCTCGGGCTCGGTCGCGGCGTAGCGCAGGGCCTCGAGCTGCGCGGCGAACGCGCCGGCCTTGTCGCCGAGCCGCTGCTCGCGCAGGCGCACGACCTCCTGCAGCGCGTGCAGCTTGGTCGCCGCGTCGTCGCTCCACTCGGCCTGCATCTGCGACAGCTGCGCGAGCCGGTCCTCCTGAGCGGTCGCCGCGTACACCGGGCGCAGCACGTCGCTGGCCATCGCGCGCAGATCGGGATCGCGCAGCGCGGTCTCGACCGCGGTCAGCGCGACGCCGTGCGAAGGTTCGATGCGCAGCACCGCGGCCCACCGATCGAGTGCCTCGATCGGGCGCGCGAGCGGGCCCTGCAGCAGCTGCGCGATCGCGATCTGGAGGCCGAGCTGCTCGGGCCCCTCGGCGAGCGCAGCCTGGCGCTCGAGCACGTCGAGCAGATCGGCATGGCGCTCGCTCGCGCGGTAGAGTCGGGCGAGCTCGACGAGCGCGCGCGACGACGACGGATCGCGATCCGCAACCTCGAGCCACGCGGCGATCGCCTCGTCGGGCTCGCCGAGCTTGGCCTCGTGGATCTCGGCCACGCGCGCGAGCAGGTCGACAGCCTCGGCGCCAGACGACGCGACGTCGATGCGAGCGCGCAGGATCTCGATCAGCTCGCGCCACTTGCCCGCGGCCTGGTACAGGCGCTCGAGCGCGTGCAGAGCCCCGGCGTCGCCGGGCTGGTCGCCGAGGATC
>JBLMXA010000072.1:0-3517 GCA_050257515.1 Acidobacteriota bacterium
CCGCGACCCTGATCTACACGTCGGGCACGACCGGTCATCCCAAGGGCGTGATCGACACCCACCGCAGCGTGCTGTGGGATCTCCACTCGCTGCGGCAGGTCGTCGCGACGACCGACTCGGATCGCGTGATCAGCTACCTGCCGCTCGCGCACGCCGCGGATCGCATCCTCAGCCACTACGCGAGCCTCGTCAGCGGCCACACGATCCACTTCTGCCCCGACCTGACGCAGATCGCGGCGACGATGGTCGCCGTGCGGCCGACGTTCTTCGGCGCGGTGCCGCGGATCTGGGAGAAGCTGCACGCCGGGATCAACGCCGGCATCGCGCACGAGCCCGATGCGGGCAAGCGCAACCTCGTGCTCGGCGCGCTCGAGCTCGCGCGCCAGGTGCTCGCGCTCGAGCAGCGAGGCGAGCCGGTGCCGGCCGAGCTGCGCGCGAAGCGCGTCGCGGTCGAGCCGGTGTTCGCCGCGATCCGCGCGAAGATCGGCCTCGATCAGGCGAAGCTGTTCTTCACCGGCGCGGCGCCGACGCCCAAGGAGGTGCTCGAGCTGTTCTTCGCGATCGGCGTGCCGATCCTCGAGGTGTGGGGCATGAGCGAGCTCGCGGCGATCGCGACGATCAACCCGCCCGAGCGGCCGAAGATCGGCTCGATCGGCGTCGCGCTGCCCGGGGTCGACGCGAAGGTGATGCCCGACGGCGAGCTCGTCGTGCGCGGCGGCATGGTGATGACGGGCTACTACAAGGAGCCCGGCAAGACCGCCGAGACGATCGACGCCGATGGCTGGCTCGCGACGGGCGACGTCGCGACCGTCGATGCCGACGGCTACTACACGATCGTCGATCGCAAGAAGGAGCTGATCATCACCGCCGGCGGCAAGAACATCTCGCCGGCGAACATCGAGAGCATGCTCAAGTTCCACCCGCTGATCGGCCAGGCGTGCGTGATCGGAGACAACCGGCCGTACCTCGTCGCGCTGCTCGTGCTCGACGGCCAGGTCGCGCCGGCGTGGGCGAAGCAGCGCGGCCTCGCCGCGACGTCGATCGCCGAGCTGGCCGCGCACGCGGCGGTCCACGAGGAGCTCGCGCGCGCGGTCGCCCAGGTCAACGAGCACGTGTCGCGCGTCGAGAGCATCCGCCGGTGGACGGTGATCCCGGCGGAGTGGACGCCCGAGAGCGAGGAGCTGACGCCGACGCTCAAGCTGAAGCGCCGCGTGATCCGCGACAAGTACGCCAAGCTGATCGATAGTTTGTACACATAGCATCGAGCTGTAACGCGGTTGTGACGTTCAGCTGTGCGTGCCGCGACTACGGTGCGCGGCATGCGCTGCCTGGTCGTGCTGCTCGCCGCGTGCGGCTCGCACGCCGGCGCCGCTGCCGATGCCGGTGATGCCGCGGCCGCGGATGCGTGCACCGCGCCGGCGTACGACGTCTCGCTCGCCGAGCGGATGGCGCACGACACGTCGGCGAACCCGGCGTACGACCGCGCGCACTTCGCCGCGAACTTCGGCTCCGCGACGTGGATCTCGCAGGCCGGCGCGACGATCGCGGTCGATCCCGATCGCGCGGACATGTCGCTCAACCCGGTGACGCCGGGGCACGTGTCGAGCGTCGACGTCCACACGCTGATCCCGTCGCGGCCCGACCTGCGGTGGTTCGCGCACAGCGTGCCGTGGTTCAAGCCGGGCGGCGGCAACCACATCGACATCGGGATCGACTCCAACTCCGACGCCTACGTCGCCGCGATGATCGAGGACATGAAGCGGCGCGGCTTCGACGGGGTCGTCGTCGACTGGTACGGCCAGAATAGCTACGAGGACCTCGCGACCAGGCGCATGCAGGCGTACCTCGACGCGCACCCGCAGCTCGCGTTCTCGCTGATCTTGATGATGGACAAGGGCATCGCGAACCTGTCGGCATCGGTGCTCGAGCAGCAGATCGCGTACGTCGATCAGCAGTACTTCCACGATCCGCACTACGAGCGCGAGGGCGGCAAGCCGATCCTGATGTTCTTCGGCGTCGAGGCCGTACTCGGCGCGACCGCGATGGCGCAGGTCAAGGCGGCGACCGGCAACGCGCAGGTGTGGGTGGTCCAGGGCGCGGGCAGCCTCGCCAGCGCGTGGGTCGATCAGAGCTTCGACTGGTCGCACGACTACCACGACGGGCCGAGCGCGACCGATCCGTACGACCTCGCGGGCGTCGCGGCGTACTACGCGGCGATCGGCAAGACGGCGAAGCAGGCGTTCGGCTCGCTGTCGGCGGGCTTCGACGGCACGCTGACGAGGACGGTCAGCTGGTCGCAGGGCAAGTACCTGCCGCGCGGCGACGGCGCGTGCCTGGTGCGATGGGCGGCGACGATCGACGGCGTGATCCCGGCGAACGTCACGCGCATGCAGTGGGTGACGTGGAGCGACTGGGAAGAAGGCACGGCCGTCGAGCCGGGCGTCGAAAGTGCGATCGCGCTCGCCGCGGCGATCGACGGCGACCACCTCGCGTGGACGGTGAGCGGCGGCGGCGGCGAGCCGACGATCGATCACTACGAGATCTACGCGACCGAGGACGGCGAGCGCGCCGCGCTCGTCGCGAGCGTCGCCGCGGGGACGCACGAGCTGCCGCTCGCGAGCCTGCCGTGCGGCCTCGCCGGGGACGCGGAGCTCGTCGTGATCGCGGTCGGGAAACCGATGATCCGCGATCACGCGAGCGCGCCGGTCGCGCTGCAGTAGCTGCGCGTGTGCACGCGTCGTACGCCTGTGCGGCCGCACAGGCGCCGCACACCCGCGCCATCCCGCGAGGTTGCGCCGGCACGTCGCTTGCTGAAAGCCGGCGCGATGCGTTGTAGCTGGTTCGTGATCGCGATCGCGCTCGGCGGGTGCGTCGAGCGGTTCTCGCTCGACGGTAATGGCGCGGGCAACTCCACGTCGATCGGCGGCGGCGGCGACCTGCCGTGCGACGTCGCGCAGGTGCTGTCCGATCACTGCACGAGCTGCCACTCGAGCCCGCCGACCGGCGGGGCGCCGTACCCGCTCGTCACCTACGGCGATCTGACCGCGCCGGTCGCCGGCGTCACCCGCGCCCAGCGCGCGCTGATCCGGATGACGTCGGCGGCGATGCCGATGCCGCCGCTGCCCGCGGCCGCGGTCCCCGCCGATCAGGTCGGCGTGTTCCAGGCGTGGCTCGCCAGCGGCATGCCGACCGGCAGCTGTGGCATCAGCGATCCGTTCTCCGGCCCGTCGGTGTGCACGAGCGGCGCGTACTGGAATGGCGGCGAGGGCGGCGGCATGGCGCCCGGCGAGGCGTGCATCGCGTGCCACAAGAACGATCGCGAGGCGCCGAAGTTCACGATCGCCGGCACGGTCTACGCGACCGGCCACGAGCCGAACGACTGCGACGGCACGAACACGGCGCCGAGCGTCGTGATCACCGACGCGAACGGCGCCACGCTGACGCTGCCGGTGAACGGCGCGGGGAACTTCTACGCGCAGGCCGCGGTGGCGTTCCCGATCAAGGCCGAGGTCCACGC
>JBLMXA010000073.1:0-3659 GCA_050257515.1 Acidobacteriota bacterium
AGCTCGCCGATCTCGTCGAGGAAGATCGTGCCGCCGTCGGCCTCGACGAACAGGCCCGGCTTGTCGGCGCGCGCGTCGGTGAACGCGCCCTTCTTGTGGCCGAACAGCTCGCTCTCGATCAGGCCCTCGGGCACCGCCGCGAGGTTGACGCCGACGAACGGTCCGGCGGCGCGCGTCGAGTTGTAGTGGATCGCGCGCGCGATCAGCTCCTTGCCGGTGCCGCTCTCGCCGGTGATCAGCACCGATGCCGTCGAGCCGGCGATCCGCTGCACGAGCGATACGACGTCGCGCATCGCCTGGCTCTTCGCGATGATCGTGCCGAGCCCGTACTTGTCCTCGACCTCGCGCTGCAGCTTCGCGAGCTTCGTGCGCAGCGTGCGCTCGCCGAGCGCCTTGTCGGCGACGAGCAGCAGCTCCTCGATCTCGAACGGCTTCGTGATGTAGTCGTACGCGCCGAGCTTGACGGCGCGGATCGCGGTCTCGATCGTGCCGAACGCGGTGATCATGACGACGTGCGGCGCGTCGGGCAGCGCGGTGAGGCCGCGGATCAGGTCGAAGCCGTCCATCTCGGGCATCCGCAGGTCGGTGATCACGAGATCGAACCGCTCGGCCCGCGCGAGCTCGAGGCCGGCCGCCGCGGCGCCGGCGGACTTCACCGTGAAGCCCGCATCGCCGAGCTCTTCGGAGAGCAGGTCGCGCATCGCGGCATCGTCCTCGACGATCAGGATCGACGCTGAACGGTCCGCCATCTGGCAAGGTTGTAGCGGCGCGCGTTTGCCGGAGCAAGCCGCCGCGGACGCGCTTATCATGGGCACATGTGGAGACGTGTGGCCGTGCTCGTGGTTGCGAGCTGCACGCATTCCGATTTCGGGCCGACCGACGCAGCCGGGGGATCGTCGGAGTGCGGCGTCGCCGGCGTGCAGCCCGGCTCGCCGTGGCCCGTGTTCCACGGCTGCCCCGCACACACCGGGCGCAGCACCCAGGCCGGTCCGGCGACGGCGCACGAGAAGTGGGCGTTCAAGGCAGGCGACGTGATCCGCGAGTCGTCGGCGATCGCCGCGGATGGTACGATCTACTTCGGCGGGCGCAAGGACATGCACGTCTACGCGGTCGCGCCGGACGGTCAGCAGCGGTGGTCGGTGGCGACGACCGGCACGGTGAACGCGACGCCCGCGATCGGCGCCGACGGCACGGTGTACGTCGGCTCCGAGGATCACCTCGTCTACGCGATCGATCCGGGCGGCCAGGTGAAGTGGACGTTTCCGACCGGTGGCCTGCCGGGGTCGCCGACGATCGGCGCCGACGGCACGATCTACGTCGCCTCGGGCGCGCTGTACGCGCTCGCCCCCGACGGCACGCAGAAGTGGATGTTCGCGGCGACGGCCGTGATCAACTCGGTGCCCGCGATCGGCGCGGACGGCACGATCTACGTCGGCAGCAACGACTCGAGCGTCTACGCGGTGTCGCCCGCCGGGCAGCAGCTCTGGGCCGTGGCGACCGGCGGCATGGTGCAGACGCCGCCGGCGATCGGCGATGACGGCACGATCTACGCCGGCTCGTACGACGACAAGCTCTACGCGATCACCCACGACGGGGCGGTGAAGTGGAGCTTCGCCGCCAACGGCACGATCGAGTCGTCGCCGGCCGTGGCGACCGACGGGACGATCTACTTCGGCACGGCCAACGGCAGCATGCCCGCGGCGGTCTACGCCGTCACGCCGGACGGCCAGCAGAAGTGGCTGGTCGCGACGCCGAGGGGTGTCGTGTCGTCGCCGGCGATCGGCGCCGATGGCACGGTGTACGTCGGCTCGGACGTGCTGTACGCGGTGGCGTCGTCCGGGACGGTCGCGTGGACGCTGCCGCTCGGCGCCTCGTTGTCGACACAGTCGTCACCGGCGATCGGCGGCGATGGCACGCTCTACATCGGCGCCGACGACGGCCAGCTCCACGCGATCGGCCCGTGACTAGGGCAAGCAGCGGCCGGAGGCGACGTCGCACGACAGCCGGTACCACGGGCCGAGCTGCGGCTGGGTATCGGTCGCGACCGGGCACTGCGCGCTCGACGTGCACTTCTGGACGCAGAAGTTCTGCGCGAGGTAGGTCGTGCACGTGTAATTCGCACCGAGCGCGGCGCAGTCGCCGTCGCTGCCGCACGCGCGCGCGCACACGTCGCGGGTGTCGGCGTTCGCGACGAAGAAGAAGCTCGCGCACGACAGGCCCGACGCGCAGTCGGCGACGCGGTCGCACGCGGAGAGCTCTGCGCCCTGGCCGGCGGCGGCGTCGTGCACGCACGAGCCGGCGACGCAGTCGCCGCGGTAGAGCTGGTTGCGATACTCGGCGGCGCAGTCGACGCTCGACGTGCAGCCGGCGCCCGGCGTGCGCTGCGCGGCGAGCGTGTAGGCGACCGGAGTCTGATCGCCGGTCGGCTCGACCTCGGTGACGACCGCGTAGTAGCGGCCCGGCGCGAGGTAGGTCAGCCGCACGCGCTGCGGCTGCTCCCAGTACGACAGCCCGTACGCGGTCCCGCGCGCGTCGTAGACGTCGAGGTGGAGGATGCGCGAGCCCGACCAGCCGAGCGCGAGGTCCCAGGTGTCGCCGACGCTCGTCACGTCGAACGCGACGTAGTCGGCCTCGCTGCTCGGGCTCGAGCACACGTGCTCGGTGAGCTGCGCGTAGCCGGTCGAGTCTGGCACGAGCACGCTCGCGCCCGCCGGGCCGTCGTCGCCGGGCTCCGCCGGGTCGTCGGCGAGGCAGCTGTTGTCTCCCGCGACGCACGCGTGGCTGTCGTCGCAGCGCGGGCGAGCCGGCGACGTGCAGTCGAAGCTCGTCTCGCACGCGACGCAGTGGCCATTCACGCAGGCGGGCAGGTTGGCGGGGCACACCGCGTCCGACGCGCACTGCTCGGGGTAGACGTCGAGCGTGAACGACGGATCGGCGGGCGGCGTCGTCGCGTAGCTGTCGACGACGACGTACATGGTCGTCGCCGTCGCGACGAACGTGCCGAGCTCGTCGCCGGAGGTCGACGCGTCCTCGAACAGCTGGCACTCGCTCGCCGACGGCCCCGAGGAGGTCGAGCAGCCGGTCACGACGTAGAACGACAGGTCGGTCGCCGACGCGAGGTGGACGACGTACGACGTGCCGACGGCGAGGCCGGCGAGCTCGACGACCGAGTCCGGCCCGCCCGACAGGATGCCGTAGGGCGCATCGACGGTCGCGCACGTTGCCGGCGCCTGGAGGTCCGCACCGGCGATCGCGCCGGTGACGTGCGCCGGCACGGTGATCGGCGCCGCCGCGAGCTCGCCGCACGCGGCGTTGCCGGCGGGGGCGTCGGGGGGCGGCGGCGAGTCGCTGCCGGGCCCGGCGTCCTGCGTACGCGCGGCGGTGCTGCTGCCGCACGCGGCGAGGAGCACGAGCCAGATCGGACGCACCCGCCACGTGTAACCGAAACCCGGCCGCGCGGACGGGCGCGCGTATGACACGCGGTATCAGTCGATGCCGTGCTTGCGCCTCGATCGGCGATGCTCGTGCTCCTCATCGACGAGGCGCACGTAGTCGAGCGGCTCCTCGACCGTCGACTCGCCGGGAGGCAGGGTGCCAAGCTCGCGAACTCGCTCGCGAAATGCGCTGGCGATCTGCTCGAACGGCGGCAGGTCGGTGCG
>JBLMXA010000074.1:0-10086 GCA_050257515.1 Acidobacteriota bacterium
ACGCTCGGCACGATCGCGCTCGTGATGGTCGCCGCGACCGGCGTCGGCAACATCCGGCTCGCGCACGCACCGGACTCGGTGACGTGGCGGGCCGCGGGCGAGCTCCGGCGGATCGAGCTCGGCGGCATCGACGTGCGCCGCGGCGACGAGCTCGGCGCGTTCCGGCTCGGCTCGACGGTCGTCGTCGTGATGCCGCCCGGTGCGGCACGCATCGAGGCAGGCGAGGGACGCATCGTGCGCTTCGGCGAGCGCATCGGGGTGCTTGGATGAGCAAGCGCGACGACGAATCGCAGCCGAACGAGATGGAGGTCGGGATGACGACCGCCGAGCGGCGCCGGCGTCGCCGCCGCGGCGCCGGCCTGCGCGTGCCGTCGGACAACGTGCCGCGCTCGCGCAACTCGACGTCGCCTCCGCCGCCGGTCCCCGAGGATCCCGCGCTCGCGATGTCGATCGCGTACAGCTTCCGCAACGACGACGCGTCGGGCCCGATCCCGCGGCCGATCGGCGAGGACGGGTCGGCGCCGATCGCGCCCGAGGCCGCGCCGACGGTGATCGATCCGCCGAGCGGGCCGATCGAGCAGGCCGACTTCGAGATGAAGACGCGCGAGATGACCGCGGTCGATCTCGAGGCGCTGGGCCTGCAGGAGCAGACCGCGAGCTCGACCCTGCGCATGGAGCGCATGTCGATGCCGCAGCTGGAGGTCTCGCGGCCGGCGAGCGTCGAGGTCGAGGTCGACGTCACGCTCGACACCGATCCACCCGAGGTCGTGACCCAGCCGGTCGCGCCGGTCGCCCCCCAGCGCGAGAAGAAGTCGTCGCAGCCGCCGCCGATCCGGCGCATGCAGACCGTCGCGCTGTCCGAGGAGGACCTCGAGGAGGTGCGCGCGGCCACCCATCCGTCGCCGGTGCAGACCACCGCGTCGCCGCCGGCCGGCGTGCCGAAGCTGACGCTGCCCGATCCGCCGGCGAACAAGACGATGCCGCTGCAGGCGCTCGACATCGAGGTGCTCGACAAGCGGCCGGAGAGCGAGGAGCCGATGTCGGTGCCCGACATCGACATCCAGGAGCTCGCCGAGCGCGCCGGCGACTCCGGCGAGATCCCGATCGACGTCGACGACAAGAAGCCCGCGCTCGCGGTGGCCAAGCCGGTGCGGGCGCAGACCGCGCCGCCGGCGCCGCCGGCCGGCGTGCACGACCGCCAGGAGCGCAAGTCCGGGGCGATCGCGGCGCCGGCCGACAGCCACGTGGCGCCGCCTCCGCCGCCACCGGCGGCCCACAAGGCGCCGCCCGCGCCACCGCCCGCGCAGAAGAAGCCGGTCGCCGCCGCGGTCGCCGCAGTCATCACCAAGGAGCCGAGCCGCCCGGCGCGCACCAAGCCGTGGTTCGTCGACCTGTTCGACGAGGACTACCTGCGCACGCTGCCGTTCTTGACGCCGCAGGCGACGCAGGCGGAGGCGGAGTTCGTGATCGACACGATGAGCCTCGCGCCGGGCTCGCAGGTGCTCGATCTCGGCTGCGGCTACGGACGCCACGCGATGGAGCTCGCCGCGCGCGGCATCCACGTGGTCGGCCTCGACCTGTCGACGCCGCTGCTCGTGCGCGGCGGCGAGGAGGCGCACCGCCGCGGCCTCGAGATCAACTTCGTGCGCGGCGACATGCGCGAGCTCGACTTCGAGAACCAGTTCGATGCCGCATATTGCCTGTTCTCGACGTTCGGCTACTTCGACGACGAGACGAACAAGAAGACGCTGCAGAACGTCGCGCGCGCGCTCAAGCAGGGCGGCAAGGTCCTGATCGAGATTCTTAATCGCGACTACGTGATCGCCGACCTGCCAACGCGTGTGTGGTGGGAGGGCGACGGGTGTGTGGTGCTCGAGGAGGTCGAGCTCAACTACTTCTCCTCTCGCATCCAGGTGAATCGTTCCGTCGTGTTCGACGACGGTCGCCAGCTCGAGCAGGAGATCTCGGTGCGGGCATACTCCCTGCACGAGGTCGGCAAGCTCATGCATGCGGCAGGCTTCCGCGTGCTCGAGGTGTCGGGCGGTTATCAGACGCGAGGCCGATTCTTCGGCAACCAGTCGCGTCACATCATTGTCTTAGCGGAACGCAAAGAGACGCCGTCGACGTAAGTGCCTGTTGCCAAAGTGGCAACGGAATAACTGAAGGTGCTTGCGGGTAGTCCCTGTGCGTGGCGCGGGGACTCCAAAACATTCGGACGTCTCGCGCGTCTATCTGCGTAGTGCATCCGTCCGGAAGGATCGACATGCCTGTACCCGCCTCCAAGGTCACGCACGCCGCGCCCGGTTCCTCTCGCAAGAGCCGTGTCGCGCGGATCTCGGCCAAGTCGGTTCGCCGCGAGCAGCGCAGCGAGGGCGAGCCGGTCGCGCCCGAGCGCGCGAAGAAGCCGAGCAAGGCCGACACGAGCACGTACCTGTCGATGTACTTCCGCGACATGGCGGAGCTCGACGTGCTGCGCCCCGAGGAGGAGTTCACGTCGGCGCGCGAGATCGAGGCGCTCGAGATCATGCTGTGGGAGGCGGTGCTGGCGCACGCGCCGGCGATCGACCCCGTGCTCGACGCGGTCGAGGCGGTACCCGACTACAAGGGCTCGAACGAGGCCAAGGCGCTGCGCCGGATCGCGGCGGGCCGCGACGCGAAGGCGTTCGTGCGCGCGTCGGCGCGGGCGGCGCGCAAGCTGCGCTCCGACGATGTCGATCACCTGTTCATCGAGGCCGCGCTCGGCGCGATCGATCGCATGACGCTCGGCATCGGCGTGCGCGGCGGCGACGTGCCGGCGCTCGGCAAGAGTGCGCGGCTCGCCGAGTGGCTGCGCCGCGTCCAGCAGGCCAACCGCGCCGCCTCCGACGCGCGCAACGACTTCGTGAAGGCGAACCTGCGCCTCGTCGTGTCGATCGCGCGCCGCTTCAACCACGGCCGCATGGCGCTCGCCGATCTGATCCAGGAGGGCAACCTCGGCCTCATGAAGGCGGTCGAGCGCTACGACTATCGCCGAGGCTTCCGGTTCTCGACGTACGCGAGCTGGTGGATCCGCCACGCGATCAGCCGCGCGCTCGCCGACAAGGGCCGCGAAGTCCGGCTGCCCGTCCACATGATCGACGCCCAGCACCGGCTGACGAAGGCGCGGCGCCAGCTCGTCGGCGAGCTCGGCCGCGAGCCGAACGCCGAGGAGCTCGCGAAGGCGACGAACATGCCGCTCGACAAGATCGAGAAGATGCGCAGCTGGCTGCTCGAGCAGTCGGTGTCGATCGACAAGCCGGTCGGCGACGACGAGGGCAGGGTGCTCGGCGAGGTGCTCGAGGATCCCGACCGCGAGGACATGTCGCCGACCCAGGATCTCGAGTGGGAGGCGCTGACGACCGAGGTCCGCGAGCTGCTGCTCGACCTGCGGCCGATCGAGGCCGACATCCTGCGCCAGCGCTTCGGCCTGGGCACCGAGCAGGAGCTCACGCTCAAGGAGATCGGCGACAAGTACAACCTCTCCCGCGAGCGAATCCGTCAGCTTCAAGAACAAGCGCTGGCCAAGATGCGCCGGGCGCTGGCTCGCCGCGACCTCATGTAGTGGGCCGCTGCGTCGCTCGCTTGCACCCCCGACGGGAACGGCGGTACCTTTCGGCTATGTCGAGGCTACTGCCGTTCTTGCTCGTCGGTCTTGTGGCCTGCGGGAACACTGACACCAAGCTGAAGGTCACCGGCATCGAGCCCGACAAGGGCGACGCCGGCGGCGGCACGTACGTCCGCATCTTCGGCAACGGGTTCGTCACCCCCAACGCGCGCTCGGCGAAGATCTACTTCGGCGACCGCCAGGCCGCGACGCCGCGCTTCGCGAGCGACACCGAGATGATCGTCGAGGCGCCCGGCGGCAAGCCCAACGCGAGCGTCGACGTGCTCGTCATCTTCGAGCCCGGCGGCGAGCTCAAGCTGCCCCACGCGTTCACGTTCGTCGAGAAGGAGCAGCGCCAGATGAACGTCAACGATCTCGACACGTCGAAGGCCAAGTAGGCTCGCTGGCTCGCCGGTTCCGCGGTTCCCCGGTGAACCGGTGAACCGGGAAGCGGCGAGCTGAATCAGCAGCCGGGAACCAGCCGAACGGGCCGAGCCGGGATTTGGAACTGGCCAACAGGCGACAGGCAACTGGCAGTCAGCAACCGGGCCCGAGCCGATGTATTCGGCGGCAATCGGCCCGAGCCGGTCTACCGGGCAGCAATCGGCCCGAGCCGCTCTACTGGGCAGCAACCGGCCCGAGCCGCTCTACTGGGCAGCAACCGGCCCGAGCCGCTCTACCGGGCAGCAATCGGCCCGAGCCGCTCTACCGGGCAGCAATCGGCCCGAGCTTCTCTACTGGGCAGCAACCGGCCCGAGCGCTCCACTGGGTAACCGGAGTCTGCGGTTTCCGGCTGCCTGTCGCCTGTTTCCTGTCGGCCGGTTCCAAGTCCCGGTTCGGCCCGTTCGGCTGGTTCCCGGTTGCCGGCTCAGCTCGCCGGTTCGCAGGTTCACCGGTTCACCGGTTCACGTGACCGGGAACGAGCTACTGGAGGTTGAGCCGGAACAGCTGCTGGCCGAGCAGGACGTACGAGTCGTGGCCGACGGCGCGCTCGCCGTTGACCTTGATGAACGTGCCGTTCGAGCTGCCGAGATCGGCGAGGAACACGCGGCCGTCGCGCAGCGTGACGCGCGCGTGGAGGCCGGACACGTAGCCGTCGTCGGGGAAGTTGATCTCGCCGCGCTCGCGGCCGAGCGTGACGCTCTCGCCGAGCAGCGGGAACGCGGCGCCGGTGACGTCGCGGCCGATGATCACGGTGAGCTTGCCCCAGTAGCCGGGGTTGGGGCTGCCCATCAGCTCGGTGCCGTCGGCGGTGGGCTCCGGCGTCGGGATGAGCTCGAAGCGGAGCAGCTCCTGGCCGATACGGATGATCTGGCCCGACGCGAGCTCCTCCTCCTGCGTCATCTTGACGAACACGCCGTTGAGGCTGTCGAGGTCGCGCACGATCGCGGCGGTGCCGCGGATGTCGAGCGACGCGTGCACGGGCGACAGGTAGCCGTCGTTCTCGAACACGGTGCCGAAGCTGCGGCCGAGCTTGTTCTCGCCGGGGCGGAGGTCGTGCGTGCCGCCCTCGCTGCCGTCGGGACGGATCAGCGTCATCGACAGCCGCGCGCGCTGCTGCTGCATCATCGGCGCGCCCGTCGGCGCCGGCGCCTGCGGCATGATGTTCGGCGCGCTCTGCTCGTCCATGCGGAAGCCGCAGGTGCCGCAGAAGCGGAACGTCGGCGGGACGTCGCTGCCGCACGACGGGCACCGGCGCATCGCCGGGCCGGCCGCGGGCGGCGCGAAGCCGGGCGAGAACCCGGGCACGCCGGGCGGCGGGCCCATCGGCGGCGACATCGCGGGCGCCGGAGGTGATGGAAAACCACTGGAGGCGCCGAGCGGGCCGGCCGGCGGCATGCCGGGCATCGCCGCCGGACCGCTGCGGAATGCCGGGGAGGGCGGCTGCATCGACGGCATCGGCGGCTGCTGCATCGGCGTGGGGCCCGGCGTGCCGCGCAGGGGCGCGCCGGCGATCGGCGACTGCTGCGACGGGTCAGCCATCATCGTCTTCATCATCGCCATGTCGCCGCCTGGCGCCTTCGCGGTGAGCTCCGCCCCGCACCCGAGGCAGAACTTGTAGTGGTCCTGGTTTTCTTTGCCGCAACGATTGCAGACGGTCATGGTGGCTCCCGGACTAAACGATCTCCACGCGAAGTAGCTGCTGACCCAAGAACACGTAGTCGCCGTGCTTCAACACATGCTCGCCGGTGACCCGAACGAATGTACCGTTGCGCGAGCCCAGATCCGTTACCGATAGCATGTCCCCGGTCAGCTGGACCTGGGCATGGCGGCCCGAGATGAACGGGTCGTCCGGGAAGTTGATGTCGTTGCCCTCGCGGCCGATCGTGACCAGCTCGCGGTCCGGGCGGAACACCCAGCCGCTCGCCCCGCCGCGCAGCTGCTGGACGATCTCGAGCGTGGCCGCCCGCATCATGCTGGCCGAGTAGTACGTGCCCTCGGTGTCGGCCGCATCCTCGACCGCGGGCGCCGGCGCGACCGACAGCACCTGCTCGCCGATGAGCAGCGTCGTGCCGGGCTCGACGTTGACGGTGCCGGTGATCCGCACGTAGACGCCGTTGAGCGAGCCCTCGTCGCGGACCGTGAGCTGCCCGCCCGCGTAGCGGAAGTTCGCGTGGGTCGGCGACAGGAACGGGTCGTCGGGGAAAGAGATCGGGCACTCGCCGCGTCCGGCGAGGTGGTCGGTGCCGGCGAGCGTGAACGACACGCCGTCCTCGCCGTCGCCGCGGATCAGCGTCAGCTTCGCGCGCGCGGCCTGCACCGCGCCGCCGAACATCATCGTCGCGCGGTTGGGCTTGGCTGCCTCCGCCGGCGCCGGCTGGCGCGGACCGACGCGCGTCTCGACCTCGAAGTTCTGCGGCTGCTGGGCCACGCGCGCGCCGCAGCTGGGGCAGAACCGGAAGTTCGGCGGGATGTTGGTGCCGCACTTGGTGCACGCGGTGCCCGGCACGCCCGGCGCAGGCGTAGCCTTCGCGGCGGGCGGCTTGCTGTGCTGCTTCGCACGGCGCGGATCGAGTGCGACCGGCTCCCCGCAGCGCGCACATTGGGGCACTCCGATGGGAGTCAACGCGCTGCACGCGTCGCACACCAAGCCGACATCCATCGCGCAGCGATTCTACCCCCTTACGAAACAGGGCGTCAAAGAACCCGGCCTATACGATGCGTCAGGTCGTTCGGTCAGGGTTTCGTGGAGGCGAGCGCCTTCTGGGCAGCCTCGCGGACCTGCACGACCGTATCCTTGGCGAGGGTCTCCAGCGCGGCCTGTGCGGACGGCTGGTGGACCTCGCCGAGGCCGATGGCGACCGCCTCGCGGACGAAGCTCGACGAGTCGCCGGCGGCCTTGGCCAGGGCGATGGCCGCCTCGGGGGTGCCGAGCTTGCCCAGGGCCAGCGCCGCGACCCGCCGGTCGGCCCAGGCGGGCGTCGCCAGCAGCACGTGGGCGAGCGCGCCGACCAGCTCGGGCGGGGCGCTGCCGCGGCGGCGGGCGACGACCGGGATCGCCTGCATCGCGGCGGCGCGGACCTGATCGGCCGGGTCCGCCAGCGCCTTGGCGATCGCGGCGTCCGCACCGTGCTTGCTCGAGTCGATCTTCGCGAGCACCGACACGGCGAGCGCGCGCACCTTCGGATCGTCGGCGACGAGCTGCGACGTGATCTTCGGCTCGATCGCGGCGGCGATCTGCGCGAGCGCGGTGGTGACCTTCGGGTCGCCGGTCGCCGGCGTCAGCGCGCCGAGCGCGAGGTGGTCGGGCGCGGCGTCGAGATCGGCGAGCACCGACACGACGACGTCGCGGTGCTCCGACAGCGCGTCGGTGAGCCCGGCGGCGATGTCGCTGACGTGATCGATCACGAGGCGCGCCGCGGCGGGCGCGTGCGGCAGCGAGCCGGGCAGGGCGCGGACCGCCTCGATGTCGTTGAACTTGCCGGCGCGCATCGGGTACTCGCCCAGATCGGGCAGCCCCGACGGCGCGAGCCCGCCGCCGCTTGTGCGGCCGATCGCCCACAGCAGCTCGTCGCCGTCGCCACCGGCCCGGGCAAAGTAGGCGCGGATCAGCGGCCCGAGCGCCCGGCTCTCGCCGAGCTGGCCGAGCGACCACGCGGCGAGCCGCTGGGTCTCGCCGCGGTTATCGTCGAGCGCGGCGAGCAGCGCCGGTGCCCCCGCCGCGGAGCGGCGCGCGCCGAGCGCGAACGCGCACGCGGCGCGCACGGCGTCGGTGTGGCCCATGTCCTTGAGCGCGCCGACGACCGCCGGGCCGACGCGCGCGTCGTCGATCTGCGCGAGCCCCAGGCACGCGAGCACCTGCACGCTCGGCCGGTGATCGGCGAGCGCCTTGACGAGCGCCGGCACCGCGCGCTTGTCGCTCGAGCGGCCGAGCGTGAACGTCGCGGCCTCGCGCATCGCGAGCTCCTGCTGCGGATCCATGAGCGGCAGCACGTCGGCGAGCACCGATGGATCGCCGAGCCGGCCGGCGGCGACCAGCGCCTCGACGTGCAGCTCGCGATCGCTCGACTCGCCGAGCGTGCCGATGCGGCGCTGGTCCTTCGGCGGCTCGGTGCGCGCCATGTGAACGAGCGGCGCGGCGGCGCCCTTGTTGCCGAGGTGGCCGAGCACCTGCACCGCGATCCGCTGCTGCGTCGGATCCTTCTCGTCGCGCAGCGCCTCGAGCAACGGCCTCAGGCCGTGGGCGCCGACGCGATCGAGCTCGGCGCGCGCCGCCTTGCGGACCTCGTCGTTGCCGTGGCGCACGCGCTCGACGAGCCTCGGCACGTAGCGCAGGTAGAGATCGACGAGCACGCGCCGGTACACCGGCTTGTGCGCCATCATGAACGACAGCGGCGACACGACCTTCTCGAGCTCGCCGAGCGTGTCGGTCATCTCCTCGAGATCGATCGCCTGCTTGCCCGCACGCGCGATGACCTCGTCGTCGGTCGCGGTGCGCAGCACGTTCCGCAGCAGCTCGATCGCCTTCATCGGCGTGCCGGTCTGCACGTACAGCTCGGCGAGCGCGAAGCTCGCCTTGGAGTTGTGCGGATCGAGCTGCACGGTCTTCTCGTACGCCGCGATCGCGTCCTTGAACCGCTGCATCTCGACGTAGCGCTCGCCGAGCCGCTCGTACGCGGTCGGATCGCTCGGCGACTTCGCGAGCGCCTTCTGCGCCCACTCGATCGCCTCGTCGTCCTTGCGCGCGTCGGTCTTGATCTCGCTGATCTGCTGGTAGACCTCGCGCTCGCGGCTCGGCGCGATCTGCGCGAGCTTGAGCAGCAGCGCGACCGCCTCGTCGTACTTGTGCTGCGTGCGGTAGACCTTGACGAGATCGAGCAGCGCGTCCTGGTCGTCGGGGACGAGCTTGATCAGCTGCTCGAGCGTCTGCCGCGGCTCGTTCTGCTGCGGCTTCTTCGTGTAGTACTCGACGAGGAAGTAACCGGACTCGACGTCGTTGCTCGCCTTGAACTTCTTCTGCCAGTCGAGCATCTCGTCGCGATCGCGGCCCGAGCGCACGAGCACCGAGATGTAGCGCTTGCGCGCCTCGCGCCGCGCAACGCGGTCGGTCGGCTTGGTGCCGATCAGCGACAGCACGGTCTTCCAGTCGTTCGCGGCGTCGAGCCAGCTCTTGTTCATCTCGAACAGCGCGGCGCGGCCCTTGTAGAAATCGGGGTTCTTGGGGTCGAGCTGGATCGCCCGCTCGTAGGCCGCGCGCGCGTCGCTCGTGAAGTTGTGCTCGGCCATCACCTCGCCGAGCTTGGCGTACGACGCCGCCTTGCCGTTCGCGACGATCCGCTTCCACGTCGCCATCGCGCGCGCCCGGTCGCCCTTCTGGAAGTACTGCTCGCCGAGCGTGACGAGGTGGCTCGAGTCGTCGGGCTCGAGCTTCGCGAGCCGCTCGTACTCGGCGATCGCGAGATCCTCCTTGCCCCACCGCGTGTAGAGATCGGCGATCGCCGACAGCACGCCGGCGTCTTGCGGGAACCGGCCCTCGAGCCGCGTCAGCGACTCGAGCGCCTTCTTCTCCTGGCCGCGGCGCCAGTAGCGCTCGGCGAGCTCGAGCTGGAACCGGGCCTCGCCGGGGGCGGCGCGCACGACCGCCTCGTACTGCGCGAGCGCCTCGTCGTCGCGGCCCGAGTTCTCGAGCAGGCCGATCAGCCGCCGCTGCGTCTCCAGCTCCCACGGCGCCTTCGCGACCGCCTTCTTGAGCGCCGCGATCGCCTTGTCCTGCGCGCCGGTCTCCTCGTAGAGCTTGCCGAGCGTCGACCACTCGAAGTGGCCGCGCGACGCCTCCGGCCACTGCTTCTCCATCTGCGCGAGCAGCTGGCCGAGCGCCTGCTTGCGCCGGTAGATGTCGATGATGCGGCCGGTGAGCTCGGTCTCGAGGTAGTAGCCCTTCGGCGCGAGCTTGATCGCGCGGCGGTACTCGGCGACCGCCTCGTCGTCCTTGCCCATGCCCTCGAGCGCCTGGCCGCGCCGCG
>JBLMXA010000075.1:0-8697 GCA_050257515.1 Acidobacteriota bacterium
CGCGACGGGCCGTCGCGCACGACGAGATCGAGCACGAGCGCGTTGCCCATCCGCGTGCACACGACCTGCTCGATGCGCGAGCGGTGCTCGCTGTCGAGGCTGTCGGCGATGCGCAACAGCGCGGTCATCTTGCGCAGGTGCGAGCGCTGCTCCTTCGACAGCGGCGAGTCGTCGATCTGCTTCTTGACGCGCGCGGCGTCCTTGCGGTGGCAGCGCGCCATCAGCGCGACCATCTCGCGCGCCTGCTCGTCGAGACCCGGGATGCGGCCCCACCGGATCAGGTACTCGCTGTGCTTGTGGTGGCCGCGCTGATCGACCACCTCGCCGATGTCGTGGAGCAGCGCGGCGACCTCGAGCAGCACGCCGAGCGCGTCCGGCACGCCGTGGACGTCGCGCAGCTGGTGGAACAGCGCGCGCGCGAGCAGCCGCACGTGCTCGCCGTGCGTCGTGTCGTGATCGACGCGGTTGGCGTACGAGCGCGCGGCCGTGAGCAGCGCCTTGTCGTGTGCGCCCTCGGCCTTCGCCTGTTCCTCGCGCGCGGTCTCGGCGAGCTCGATCAGCACGCCTTCGCGCACGCCGACGCCCGGCGCGACGAGCCGCTGCAGCCCGAGCTGGCGCGCCGCCGTCGCGAACACGAGCGCCGCGATGCCGAGCACCTCGGCGCGGTCGCGCTTGATGCCGAGCTTCGCGATCCGCTCGTCGATCGTCGCGCCGACGAGCTCGGGCAACCCCTTCTCGAGCGTGGCGAGCTCGAAGCTCGGCGCGCTGGCCGCGCCGTCGCCGAAGATCCTGGCGAGCGCCTCGGCGTTGCCGCCGGTGAGCGCGGCAAACCCGACGCCGCCGGCGGACTTCGCGACCGGCTGCAGCAGCGTCGCCGTGTAGCGGCGAACCATGCCGGCCTCCGCGTCGCCGATCGCGCCGTCGAGGCCGAACGTCTCGAGCAGCCGCACCGTGCCGACCGGCAGCGAGTGGCCGCGCCACGCCGAGCCCTGGCGCACGTTGACCTCGAGGCTGCCGCCGCCGAGATCGAGGATCGCGCGCGGCATGCCGTGTGGCGACGACGCGAGCGCCTGCGCGACCGCCTTGCGCACGAGCCGCGCCTCCTCCTCGCCCTCGATCACCTCGAGCTCGATGCCGGCCTCGTGATAGAGGCGGTGGAGCAGGACGTCGCGGTTGGTCGCGTTGCGCACCGCGCTCGTCGCGACCGCGCGGTAGATGCCGACGCCGTGGTGGTCGAAGCGCTCGCGGAAGTGGACGAACGCCGCGACCGCCTTGTCGATCGTCTCGGCGTCGAACGTGCCGCTCGTGAACGCGTTGTGACCGAGGCGCACGGGGATGCGCTCGGCCTCGATGCGCACGATCTCGCTCGCGGCGAGCTCGGCGATCACGACGCGGATCGCGTTGGAGCCCGCGTCGATCGCGGCCAGGCGAGGGCGCGTCGTCACGACTCCACGCTAGCACGGAGGGGGCGTCGGGCCTCGGACTTCGGACTTCGGACCGCGGAGATCTGATCCCGAAGTCCGAAGTCCGAAGTGCTACTTCTTCCCGGCCGTCTTGGTCGTCGACGCGCTGCCGCTGCCCTCGGCCTTCGCCGGCCCGGCGTTCTCCGGGATCTTGATCTTGTCGCCCATCGCGACGCCCTTGAGCACCTCGACCTTCACGCCGTCGGACAGGCCGAGCTCGACGTCGCGGCGGACGAACGTCTGCGGCGAGGTCTCGACCTCGACGAACGGCTTGCCGTTGTCGTACTGGACGAGCGCCTCGCGGATCGCGAGCGCCTTCTCCTTGTGATCGAGCACGATGTCGGCGTTGGCGCTGTAGCCGGCGCGGATGAACACGCCGTCGCGCTGCTTGACCGCCGCCTTGATCTCGAACTGGATCGCGCCGTCGATCTCCTTGCCCTGCGGCGCGATGTACTCGAGCTCGCCCTCGAAGTGGTCCTTCTCGATCGCGCCGATCTTGATGTCGAGCTTCATCTTCTCCTTGATCTTCGCGACCTCGCTCTCGTCGACGTGGCCGTCGAAGATCATGTCCTTCATGTTCGCGATCGTCGCGATCGTCGTGCCCGGGTTGAAGCTGTTGGCCTGGATCACCGAGTAGCCGACCTTGACGGGCACGTCGATCACGGTGCCGTCGACGGTCGCGGTGACGATCACGTTCGACAGCTTGCCTCCGCCGCGCAGCGAGCCTTCGCGCACGAGCTGCCGGTTCGACTGCGCGGTCTCGAGCTGCTGCTTCGCGAGCGCGTAGTCGGTGCGGAACTTGAAGATCTCCTGCTCGGCGACGACGCCCTGCTTGAACAGCCCCTCCTCGCGATCGAGCTCGCGCTTGGCGTTGTCGAGCGTGATCTGCGAGCTGCGCACCTGCGAGTCCGCCGCGTTGAGCGCCTGCGCATCGGGGATGATCTCGACCTTGCCGATCGGCTCGTCCTTCTTCACGACCGCGTTCGGCTGCACGTACAGCTCGGTGAGCACGCCGGTGATCTTCGGCTTGACGTCGACCGACTGGCGCGGCGTGACGTTGCCGGTCGCGACCGTCTTCTTGACGATGTCGGTGATCTCCGGCTGCTCGGTCTTCCAGACGATCGGCTTGGCCTGCGACTTCTTGTACAGGTAGACGAACGAGGACAGGATCGCGAACGCGATCACCACGAACACGACGATCAGGAAGTACTTGAGGACGGTCTTCATGGGATCACTCGGTGCGGAGGGCCTCGATCGGCTTGATCGATGCAGCGTGGGTCGCGGGGATGAGCCCGGCAAGGGTCGCGGTGGCGACGAGCACGGCGAGCGCCTGGACGACGATGCCGAGGCCGACCTCGGGCGGCCCGAACGGTGACTCGGTGACCTGCGCGAGCGCGAAGTCGGCGAGGTAGAGCACGCCCGAGCCGAACGCGATGCCGACGAGGCCGGCGACCGCGGTCAGCACGACCGTCTCCATCAGCACCATGCGGACGACCGAGCTCGGCGTCGCGCCGAGCGCCTTGCGCACGCCGAACTCCTTCGTGCGCTCCTTGACCGCGATCAGCATGATGTTCGACACGCCGACGACGCCGGCGGCGAGCGTCAGGCCGCCGACGATCCAGCTGATCGCCCACAGCCAGAAGAACACCTGCTGGAACTTGTCGAACATGACGAACATGTTGAACGAGCCGATCGCGAGCTTGTCGTCGGGCGACACGTGGTGCGCGCTCGCCAGCGCGGCGCGCACCTCGCGCTCGAGCTCGGGGCCGTCGGTGCCGGGCCTCGCGGTGAGCGCCCAGAACCCGACGTGATCGCCGGTGTGGAACGCGGTCTTGAGCGTCGTGAACGGCACGTAGATCGAGTGCGCGTCGCGGTCGCCGCCCTGACCGCTGCGCAGCGTCTTCGTCACGCCGACGACCTCGAAGTAGACGCCGCTGATCTTGATGTACGTGCCGATCGGATCGACGCCGGCGGGGTACAGCTCGTCGCGCACGCCGTGGCCGATCACCGCGACCTTGCGGTTCTCGGCGATGTCGCGATCGTTGATGAAGCGGCCGGCCTCGTACTCGAACGACAGGATGTGCTTGAAGTCGGGGTAGTCGCCGAACACGTTGAACGCGCCGGCCTTGCCCTCGTAGCTGACGGAAAAGCCGCTCATCCAGCCGCCGAGCTGCAGGCGCGGCGCGAGGAAGTCGACGCCGGGCAGGTTGCGCAGGCGATCGATGTCGGACGTCTTGAACTGGACGTAGCGGCCCGGCTTGAGGCCGTCGTAGGCGATCGTCGTCGTCTGGCCCCACACCCACAGCATGTTCGTCGCCATGCCCTTCATGTTGCGCTTCGTGCCGCTCTGCATCGCCGAGCCGAAGCCGAGCATCACGATCAGCATGAAGATGCCCCACGCGACGCCGAACGCGGTGAGCGTCGCGCGCAGGCGGTTGGCCTTGATGACCGCCCAGATCTCCATCCAGTTGTCGCGATCGGACAGGCCCAGCATCTATTGATCTCGCAGCGTGGCGACGGGGTTGACGCGCGCGGCGGCACGCGCGGGGACGAAGCCGGCGAGCGCGCCGGCGATCACGAGGCCGATCGCGGCGAGCGCGCCGACGTGGATGTCGATCGACGGGTCGCGGATCATCTCGGTGTCGACGAGCCGCGGCAGCACTTCGAGGAAGCCGACGCCGCCGACGAGGCCGAGCAGGCCGGCGATGCTCGTCAGGAAGATCGCCTCCTGCGTGATCATCGCGACGATCGACAGCGGCGTCGCGCCGAGCGCCTTGCGGATGCCGATCTCGCGCGTGCGCTCCTTGACCGCGATCATCATGATGTTCGACACGCCGACGACGCCGGCCGCGAGCGTGCCGCAGCCGATCACGATCACGAAGATCGAGATCACGAGGAAGAACTGCTGGAAGCGCTCGAAGCCCTCGACGTTGTCGAACACGCGCGCGGCCTGCGGATCGTCGGGGTCGAACTGGTGGGCGGTCGCGAGCTGCGCGACGACCTCATGGATGATCTGTTTGGCCTGCGCCGCCGTCGCCTGGCCGACCGTGAAGTTCAGCATGCCGAGGTGGTCGACCCCGTTGAACGCGAGCTGCGCGGTCGTCACCGGGATGTAGATCTGGCGCTCCTCCTCCTCGCCGCCCTCGTCGCTGAACACCCCGACGACCTCGAACGGCACGTCGCCGACCACGATCCACTGGCCGATCGGATCCTCGTTGCCGAACAGGAAGTCGCGCACCGGCCGGCCGATGACGGCGGTCTTCGCGCGGCCCGTGATGTCGGCTGCATTGAGGTACCGGCCTTCGATGACCTCGCTCGCGTAGATGTAGACCGCATCGGGATGCACGGCCTTGACCGCGAACGCGTTCGACTTCACGCCGCGCGTCGTCTTCATCTCGCCGCCGCCGAACTCTCCGCCGTGGATGAGGTACCGGCCCGAGAGGTGATCGATCCCGGCGACCGTCTTCGCGGCGTCGTAGTCGCGGTTATCGAACGTGATCTTGCGTCCCATGTTGTAGCCCGCGAACGGGATCGACGTCTTGTTCGCGCTGATCCAGATCGCGTTCTGCGCGTCGTGCCGGAAGCTGTGGCGGATGCCGTTGTTGAGGCCGTGGCCGAGCCCGAGCAGCGACACCATCACGAAGATGCCCCACGCGACGCTGATCGCGGTGAGTGCGGTGCGCAGCTTGTTGCGCTTGATCGTGTCGAACACCTCCATCCAGCGATCGATCGTGAGCATGCCGACGACCACGCCGATCACGACGCCGGCGAACGACACCAGGTGGCGCGGCCGGAACCCGAACAGCACGTACACGCCCCACAGCAGCGCCGCGACGATCGCGAGCAGGACCAGCACGAGCAGCAGGCCGAACGCGATCCCCATGGTCAGCCCGCCTGCGCCGGCAGGTGAGGGTTGCTGGCGCCGGCGGGCGTCGCGTGGACGACCTTGCCGTCGTGCAGCCGGATCGTGCGGCGGGTGCGCGCGGCGACCTCCGGATCGTGGGTGACGACCAGCGTCGTGATGCCGGTCGAGTTGATGTCGGCGAGCAGCGACATGATCTGCTGCGAGGTCTCGCTGTCGAGCGCGCCGGTCGGCTCGTCGGCGAGGATCAGGCGCGGCTTGCCGATCAGCGCGCGCGCGATCGCGACGCGCTGCTTCTGGCCGCCCGACATCTCGGCCGGCGTGTGATCCGCCCACTCGCGCAGGCCGACGCGATCGAGGTACTGCATCGCGATCTGGTTGCGCTTGCGGCGCGTCACGCCCTGGTAATAGAGCGGCAGCGCGACGTTCTCGAGCGCGGTCTTGAACGGCAGCAGGTTGAACGACTGGAACACGAACCCGATGAACCGGTTGCGATAGTGTGCGGCGCGCCGCTCCGACAGGTTGCGGATCAGCGTGTCGTCGAGCCAGTACTCGCCCGACTCGTAGTCGTCGAGGATGCCGAGGATGTTGAGCAGCGTCGACTTGCCCGAGCCCGACGCGCCCATGATCGCGACGAGCTCGCCATCGGCGACCTCGAAGTCGACGTCGCGCAGCACGTGCAGGCTGTGCGTGCCTACGCGGTAGTACTTGTTGACCTTGTCTAGGCGCAGCACGAGCGCTGCCAAGGCTAGCGCGCGGGCGCGACGTGGGCCAGATGCGACAGCGTGCGACGCCTGCGACTACGCCAGCTCGCCGAGGGCCTCGTCGACGGCCGCCGCGGTCGCCGGGGCGAGCACGAGCTGGCCGTGCGCGCCGTGGACCTCGCAGGCGGGCGCGTGATCGCAGCGGTCGAGGCACGCCACCGGCGCGAGCTGGAACGTCGCGACGGGCTTCGCCGCGAGGTGATCGAGCAGGTCGAGCGCGCCGTAGCGCTGGCAGGTGCCGGCGCACACCTTGACGGTGACCGGCGCGTCGCCCGCGAGGCGCAGCTCGGTCGCGAGCGGGATCGCCGCGAGGTAGTGGCTCGCGGGGCGGCCGCGATCCTCGGCGAGCTCGACGAGCGCGGGCAGGGCGACCGCGTCGCCCTCGGCGATGTCCTCGAGCTCGAGCCCCATCGCGGCGAGCCGCGACGGCTCGACGTCGGCATGGGTGGGCGATCGCGTCGGAATCTTCATGGCCGCTGTATAACCGCGGACATGCTCACGGTCCATCACCTCAACAACTCGCGATCGCAGCGCGTGCTGTGGCTCCTCGAAGAGCTCGGCAATCCGTACGAGATCGTCAAGTACGAGCGCGACCCGAAGACCTCGCTCGCGCCGGAGGCGCTCCAGAAGATCCACCCGCTCGGCAAGTCGCCGGTGGTGACGGACGGCGACACCGTGCTCGCCGAGTCGGGCGCGATCCTCGAGTACCTCGTCGAGACCTACGGCGGCGGCCAGTTCGTGCCCAAGCGCGACTCGCCGGAGTACCGGCGCTACCGCTACTACATGCACTACGCCGAGGGCTCGCTGATGCCGTTCCTGCTGCTGCGGCTGATCTTCGCGCGCGTGCGCAAGGCGCCGTTCCCGGTGCGCCCGATCGCGAAGGCGATCGCGAACAAGGTCGACGCCGCGTTCATCGGCCCGAACCTCGCGCGCCACGTCGCGTTCCTCGACGGCGAGCTCGCGAAGTCGCGGTGGTTCGCGGGCGGCGAGCTGACCGCCGCCGACATCCAGATGATCTATCCGATGGAGGCGATCGCCGCCCGCGTGCCCGATGCGCCGCAGCGGATCAAGGACTGGGTCGCGCGCGCCCACGACCGCCCCGCGTACAAGCGCGCGCTCGACAAGGGCGGGCCGTACTCGGTAGAGCCGTAGGGACGGACGAGAACGATTCTCGATTCCGCTTCCGGCTCCGCTTCACCGTTGGATTCCGGAATTCAACAGTGAAGCGGAACCGGAAACGGAGCTAGGCCCCCGGCGTTCACCACGCCGCTGCTTCGGCGATCTTCCAGCGCGCGCCGTCGGCGGCGCGCGCGAGCGAGGTGGTCGATGGCGCGATCAGCTCGAGCTGGACGACGACGCGGTTGGCGACGTGGGGGTCGCGGTACGTCGTGACGTTGCGCACCGGGCTGCCGTAGCGCGTGACGTCGACGGTGCCGACGTGGACATCGCCGTCGACGCCGTCGAGCACGAGCGACGCGTGCAGCTTGCCGCGCACGCCCTCGCTGACGCGTACCGAGGCGGGCAGGGCGAGCGCGAGCTCGGCGCGGCCGTTCGTGCCGCGGAACGAGACCAGCGGCGGCGCCGGATCGGCGGCCGCCGTGTGCACCGGCTCGCGCGCGCGCGAGTCGACGCGCGCCGCGCGCGCCTCGGCGCGCGGTGCGCCGGCCGCGGGCAGCGGCGACGCCTTCGAGGTCGCCACCGCCTGCTGCGCGGCGCGCGCGGCCTGCGCGAGCCGCTGCTGCTCGAGCCTGGCCTGCTCGGCGCGGAGCTGGGTCAGGCGCTGCTGGTCGGCGCTCGCCTGCGCCGCCCTGGCCGCCTCGAGCTTGGCCTGCTCGGCGCGGAGCTGGGCGAGGCGCTGCTGGTCGGCGCTCGCTTGCGCCGCCCTGGCCGCCTCGAGCTTGGCCTGCTCGGCCTCGAGCTGGGCGTGCCGCGCCTGATCGGCCTTGGCCTGCTCGGCCTTCTGCTGCTCGAGCCTGGCCTGCTCGGCGCGGAGCTGGGCGAGCCGCGCCTGCTCGGCGGCGAGCTGCTGGTGGGCTTTCGCCTGCTCGGTCTCGAGCTGCTCGGCCTGCGCCTGCTGCGCGCGCAGCAGCAGCTCGGCCTTCTGCTGCTCGGCCGCGAGCTGCGCGGCCTTCGCCTGCGCGGCGCGCATGTCGCCGGCGTGCGCCTGGCTCGCCTGGTCGGCCTTCGCCTGCTCGACCTTCGCCTGCTCGGCGAGCGCGAGCCGCTGCTCGCGCGCCTCGCGGAGCGCGCGCTCGGCGTCGCTGCGCGCGGCCTCGGCGCGGCCGCGCTCGGCCTCGGCCTCGCGGCGCTCGGCGGCGGCCGCGGTCTTCGCGGCCGCGGCCTGTGCCTGCGCGAGCTCGAGCTCGGCCCGCGCGGCCTTGGCCTCGGCCTTGGCGCGTGCCGCATCGGCGCGGGCGGCCTCCGCCTCGCTGCGCGTGCGCGCCGCCTCCGCGCGCGTGCGCGCGAGCTCGGCATCGGCGCGCGTCGCGCGCTCGCTCTCGCTGCGCGCGGTGAGCTTGGCGCTCGCATCGGCCGCGGTCTGAGCCTGTGCGCGCGTGCGGGCGGCCTCCGCCTTCGCGGCGTCGGCCTCGCGGCGGGCGGCGTCGGG
>JBLMXA010000076.1:0-12690 GCA_050257515.1 Acidobacteriota bacterium
AGGCACCACGGCAGGCAGTACGGATACGACGCGTCGTAGGTGCCGCTCGCGGTGGTCGTCGTCCACGCGGCGTCATCGATCGTGATCGCGCCGATGTCGCCGTACACCGGCAGCGCGCGCACGAACACGCTGCCCAGCGCAGGTGGCGCGGCGGGCGTCGCGCCCGCGCCCGGCGGGATGCCCGTCGCGCCGGGGAGCCGCCACCACACCTGCGTCGGGCCGACGCTGTTGCCGAGCAGCGCGCGCAGCTGGATCGCGACCAGCCGGCCGTCGGAATCGCGCCACAGGTAGTCGAGCATGTAGGTGACGCGCAGCGTGCCGGTCTGATCGACGAGCGAGAGCGCGGCGAACCCGATCGCCGGGTTCGTCGGCACGATGTCGTACTGGCCGGCCTCCGGCACGCACGCCGGCAACCCGCACGAGCGATACAGCTCGTAGTCGCCGGTGCCCAGCGTCGTCGGTCCGATCGCGATCACGCCGACCTGTCCCGGCAGCGCGTACGGCTGCACGTACGTGCCGGGCACGTCGTCGACCGAGTCGACCGGCTCGGGGATCAGCCGCGCGGACGGCGGCAGCGCCTCCGTATCGGGCGCCGGCGAGCCGGGCAGGGCCGGCGGCGGCGCGGTCGGCGGGGCGGGCAGCGGGTCGCTCGTGCTGCAGCTGCACAACGAAACAAGCAATGCGATTCCAATTCGCTGTAACATGGGTCGGGCTCCTTTTGCTGCGGTGCAACATGGAGCCGTGGACGCGGCGCGTCAACCCCGAAAGATCATTCAAATCTCGAACGTCCGTCGCGTGGGAATAGCCGGGAGTCGTGCGATGGTTTGCGCTCTCCATCTCCCATGCGCATCACCTACCTGACCCTTGCCCTGTCCCTGCCCATCGCCGCGCTCGGCGCGTGCGAGAACGCCAGCAAGCTCGATCGCGCGATCGGGATGTCGACCGCGCCGTCGCCGCGCGTCGTCGACCACCCCGCGAAGCTCGAGTTCTTCGTGATGTCGAAGTGCCCCTACGGGGTGCAGGTCGAGAAGGCGGTGGCGCCGGTGCTCGAGAAGCTCGGCGGCAACGTCGACTTCCACGTCGCGTACATCGGTCAGAAGAACGGCGACCAGCTGGCGTCGATGCACGGGCCCGGCGAGGTCACCGGCGACATCGCGCAGCTGTGCGCGCACGAGATCGCGCCGGACAAGTACGTCAAGATGATCGCGTGCCAGGACAACGACCCGGCGCACGTCGACACGAACTGGGAGAGCTGCGGCAAGCAGGCGGGCATCGACACCGGCGCGGTCAAGTCGTGCATGGACTCCAAGGGCCAGCAGCTGCTCACCGCGTCGTTCGACGAGTCCAAGCAGCGCGGGGCGAGCGGCTCGCCGACGATGTTCCTCAACGGCAAGCCGTACAACGGCGGCCGCAAGACCAACGACTTCCTGCGCGCGATCTGCAACTCGTTCGACGGCAAGAAGCCCGCCGACTGCCAGAACCTGCCCACGCCGGTCGCGGTCAACGCGGTGTTCTTCTCCGACGCGCGCTGCAAGAAGTGCAACATCGATTCGCTCGAGGCGCGGCTCGGTCAGATCTTCGAGGGCCTCAAGGTCGAGAAGGTCGATTACATGACGCCGCGGGGCAAGGAGCTGTACGCGCAGCTCAAGCAGGCGGATCCGTCGTTCAAGACGCTGCCGACCGTGCTGTTCGACTCCTCGCTCGACGGCGACAAGGAAGCGAAGCAGCAGATCGCGCGCTACATCCACCCGCTCGGCACCTACCAGGCGCTCGCGCTCGGCGGCCACTTCGACCCGACCGCCGAGATCTGCGACAACAAGGTCGACGACGACGGCAACGGCAAGATCGACTGCGACGACGCCTCGTGCAAGGAGGCGATGACCTGCCGCCCCGAGGTCAAGAAGTCGCTCGACCTGTTCGTGATGTCGCACTGCCCCTACGGCACCAAGGCGATGCTCGCCGCGAAGGAGTTCTCGGACGCGTTCGGCAAGGACGCGCAGGTCGCGGTGCACTTCATCGGCGACAACAAGAGCGGCCAGCTGTCGTCGATGCACGGCCCCGACGAGGTCACCGACGACCTGCGCGAGGTGTGCGCGATCGAGCACTACGGCAAGGACGACAAGTTCCTCGACTTCCTCGCATGCCGCAGCAAGGACCTCAAGGCCGACTGGAAGGCGTGCACCGGCTCGAACGGCATCGACGCCGACGTGATCCAGAAGTGCGTCGATAGCGACGGCAAGAGCCTGCTCGCCGCGAGCTTCCAGCTCGCGAGCAACCTCGAGATCCAGTCGAGCCCGACGTTCCTCGTCAACAACCGCGAGACGTTCAACGCGCAGGACGCCGCGGGCATCGCGACGAGCTACTGCAAGGCGAACCCGGGCCTGCCGGGCTGCGCCAAGCAGCTGTCCGCGGCCGCGCCGGCCCAGGCTCCGGGCGGCGGCGGCGCGGCGTGCGGCACGAACTGATCCGCGTCAGCGGTGATCGAACAGCTTCATCATCGCCGCGATGAGCGTCAGATCGACGCCGAGCCCGATGCGGAGGCCGACCTCCTTGCCGATGTGATCGGTGCCGAGCACGTGATCGGCGCCGGCACCGACGCCGAGGCCGACGAGCGTGCAGCCGGGCAACGTGACGAGCAGCATCGCGAGCAGCAGGCGAGCCCCCATGCAGGTACGACCTGCGCCGCGCCGGCTGGTCGCGCCGCGTGCCACACGTTGCCGGCGTTCGCCGCGATCAGCTCAGCAGGCGCCGCTTCTTGAGCCACGTGACGACGACGAACAGCGCGAACGCGATCACGAGGAACTCGATGATCGACGCGATCAAGAGGCCGAGCTTGATCCCGCCGGGTGCCCACGTCGCGTAGGAGCCGGTCGGAACGAGCTTGCTGAACAGCGGCAGGATCACCGCATCCGACAGCGTCGTCACGATCTTCGTGAACGCCGCGCCGATGACGAGCGCGACGGCGAGATCGACCACGTTGCCCTTGAACGCGAACGCCTTGAACTCACCCCAGGTGGACATGCCGGGATGCTCGCACGGCCGCGTCACGGAAGTGCGTCGAGCCGCGGCACCGGTTCGCCGAGCTTGTCCGGTACCTCGATGAAGCGCCGGGCGGACGCCTGGTGGCAGGCGTTGCACACCTGCGCCGCGCTCGCGAACGAGGTCGCCGCCGCGGCGACGTCGCGCTTCGTCACGGCTTCCTGCAGCGAGGCCTCGATCGTCGGCACGAAGGCCCTCGCCAGCTGACGGACGTCGGCCTTCACGTCCTTCGGGAGCTGCGCGGTCGGGATGTCGTCGAAGCTCTCGCGCAGCTCGCCGAGCTCGAACTCTGCGAGCTCCCAGCGCCGCGCCTCGATCGCGCGGCCGAGCAGCTCGAACCTGCGGCCGACCTGCGTCATGACATCGCCGAAGTGCGGCCCGCGCGCCGTCGACGCCTGGTTGCACGCGCACAGCGCGACGGCGACGATCAGCCAGCGGATCATCGCGCGTACTTTACATCGGTTTTGCCCGCGAGCTCAGACGTTCAGCCGCTGACTCTGCGACACGGTCTGCGCCTTGTTCACGCCGACGTGGCCGTTCGCGAGCGTGCACATCGCGTAGTGGACGAGGTTGGTCGACGTCGGGCCCCCGAGCACGTTGCCGTCGTAGTCGAACGTCGCGCCGTGCGCGGGGCAATAGAACTGCCCGGAATCGACCTGGATCGTGACGCCCTGATGCGTGCAGCGCGCGCTCACCGCGTAGAGACCGCCGCTGTCTCGCACGACGAAGAAGTTACCGCTCGACACGTACATCGGCTGGTTCGCCGTGAACGACGTCGGTGCGCCGACGTCGGTCGCGCCCGAGGCCGGGCATGTCGGGCCGGAGCCGCTGCCGCTGCCGGAACCGGAGCCCGAGCCCGAGCCCGAGCCGGATCCGGAGCCCGAGCCCGAGCCGGATCCGGATCCGGATCCAGATCCGGAGCCCGAGCCCGAGCCGACGCCCGATCCGGAGCCCTGGCCCTGGCCGTCGCTACCGCTCAACCCTCCGGTCTCGACGATGGAACCATCTCCGTCGGTGCAGGCCGCGAACGCGAGCCCGAGGCAGCCCGCGACGTTTGCGCAAAAGCCTCGACGCGTGACGACATGGAGCCCCTCAGCTCTCTTCATCGCGAGCTAGCAAACGCCTCCTCGTGCATGCGCGTCGAGCGGGACGAGCTAACACGCGCTCGCGAACGATGCGGCGCGAATTCGTCGGTGTACCGAACATGCGCGCGAAGTGCACGCGCGCTCGCACGACGCGCGCGGGCGGAGTGCGAGTCACCGCTGATCCGTCACCGGCGGAGCTACGAGTGTCTCGCGTTCGCGCCGGCACACGCGCCGAGCCCGGGTGCGTCGATTGCAGCATGCGAGGTGTATTGAACGTCGAACACCACGCTCATCACCATCCTGCGCCGGCCGCAACCGCCCGAGATCCGGGGCCGAAGCCCGCGCCGACCGGCGTCGTCTACACGTGCCCGATGCACCCGCAGATCGTGCGCGATGGGCCGGGTTCGTGCCCGATCTGCGGGATGGCGCTCGAGCCCCGGACGCCGGCCGCGGGGCCGGAGGACAACCCCGAGCTCCGCGACATGACGCGCAGGCTGATCGTCGCCGCGGTGCTCTCGGTGCCGCTGCTCGTGCTCGCGATGAGCGAGATGATCCCGGGAGTCGCATCGTGGATGTCGATGCGCGCGCGGACGTGGGTCGAGCTCGCGCTCGCGACGCCCGTCTGCGTCTGGGCCGCGTGGCCGTTCTTCGTGCGGTTCGCACGGTCGCTCGCGAATCGCAGCCTGAACCTGTTCACGTTGATCGGGCTCGGCATCGCGGTCGCGTACATCTACAGCGTCGTCGCGGCGATCGCGCCGGGCGTGTTCCCGCCGGCGTTCCGCGAGGCCGGCGCGGTCGCCGTGTACTTCGAGGCTGCCGCCGTGATCACGACGCTGATCCTCGTCGGCCAGGTGCTCGAGCTGCGCGCGCGCAGCCGGACCGGCACCGCGATCAAGCAGCTGCTCGGGCTCGCGCCGAAGACGGCGCGGCGCATCCGCCCGGATGGCAGCGACGAGGACGTCGCGCTCGCTGCCGTGCAGGTCGGCGATCGCCTGCGCGTGCGTCCCGGCGAGAAGGTGCCGGTCGACGGGGTCGTGCTCGAGGGCGAGAGCAGCGTCGACGAGTCGATGGTCACCGGCGAGCCGATCCCGGTGCAGAAGCAGGCGGACGACCGGCTGATCGGCGCGACGATCAACGGTACCGGCGCGCTCGTGATGCGCGCCGACAAGGTCGGCACCGAGACGCTGCTGTCGCGGATCGTCGCGATGGTCGCCGAGGCGCAGCGCTCGCGCGCGCCGATCCAGAAGCTCGCCGATCGGGTGTCGGGCTACTTCGTGCCGATCGTGATCGCGACCGCGGTGGTCACGTTCGCCGTGTGGGCCGCGTTCGGGCCGTCGCCGAGGATGGCGCACGGCCTCGTCAACGCGGTCGCGGTGCTGATCATCGCGTGCCCGTGTGCGCTCGGCCTCGCGACGCCGATGTCGATCATGGTCGCGACCGGCAAGGGCGCGACGATGGGCGTGCTGTTCAAGAGCGCCGAGGCGATCGAGGTCCTGCGCGAGGTCGACACGCTCGTCGTCGACAAGACGGGCACGCTCACCGAGGGCAAGCCGAAGCTCGCGAGCGTGGTGCCGTCCGGCGCGCTCGACGAGGCGACGCTGCTGCGGCTCGCCGCGACGCTGGAGCGCGGCAGCGAGCATCCGCTCGCGGCCGCGATCGTGCGCGGTGCCGAGGAGCGCGGCGTCGCGCTCGCCAGCGCGGCGCGGTTCGACTCGCTCACCGGCAAGGGTGTGGTCGGCGAGGTCGACGGCCGCCAGGTCGCGCTCGGCAACCGCGCGTTGATGGAGCACATCCACGCCGACGCGAGCGCGCTCGCCGCGCGCGCCGAGGAGCTGCGCGCCGACGGTCAGACGGTGATGCTCGTCGCGATCGACGGCAAGCCGGCCGGGCTGGTCGGCGTCGCCGATCCGATCAAGGCGAGCACGCCGGAGGCGATCCGCGCGCTGCACGCGGCCGGCGTTCGCATCGTGATGCTCACGGGAGACTCCGCGACGACCGCGAGCGCGGTCGCGACCAAGCTCGGCCTCGACGACGTGCGAGCCGAGGTGCTGCCGGACGAGAAGGCGGAGGTCGTCCAGGAGCTGCAGCGCGCGGGCCGCGTGGTCGCGATGGCCGGCGACGGCATCAACGACGCGCCCGCGCTCGCGCAGGCGCAGGTCGGCATCGCGATGGGCACCGGCACCGACGTCGCGATGGAATCGGCCGGCGTGACGCTCGTCAAGGGCGACCTCCGCGGCATCGCGCGCGCGATCGCGCTGTCGCACGCGACGATGCGCAACATCAAGCAGAACCTGTTCTTCGCGTTCGTCTACAACTCGATCGGCGTGCCGATCGCAGCCGGCGTGCTGTATCCAGCGTTCGGCCTGTTGCTCTCGCCGATCTTCGCCGCCGCCGCGATGAGCTTCAGCTCGGTGTCGGTGATCGGAAATGCGTTGCGCCTGCGCCGCGCGCGCGTGTAGGCGGTCGTCGTCCCACGTCGTCGGCGCGACCGCGGTCACGCGCTCCGGGTCGCGGGGGGCCGCGCGACGGCGTAGCGCACGTGGGTGGTCCGCGGCGACGCGATGGTCTCGACGAGCGCGACGCCGACGTCGCGGCCGATGTCCGCGAACAGGCGCGGCCCGCCGCCGAACAGCACCGGCGAGATCGCGAGCGTGAACTCGTCGACGAGCCCGGCGCGCAGGTACTGGCCGATGGCGTCGGCGCCGCCGGAGATGCGGATGTCGCGATCGCCGGCCACCGCGCGCGCCTGGCGAAGCGCGCTCTCGATGCCGTCGTTGACGAAGTGGAACGTCGTGCCGCCGGGCCGCACCCACGGCGCGCGTACCTGCGAGGTCAGCACGAACACCGGCGTGTGAAACGGCGCTTCCTCGGGCCACATCGCTTCGCCGAGCTCGAACATGCGCTTGCCCATGACGCTGACGCCGGTGCGCCGAAACGTGCGTTCGGCGATCTGGTGGTCGGTGCCGGTGTCGCCGCCCTCGCCGAACCCTGTATTCGTCCGGAAGAATCGCGTCGCCAGCAGCCAGCTCTGGAGCTTGCCCCACTGGGCCCCCCAATCCTCGTAGGTCGGATCGCCGGCGTGCTCCAGGTCCATGCCGGGAGGTGCAAGATAGCCATCGAGGGAGACGCTGACGCTGAAGAATACTTTGCTCATGCTCGTGGAACGACGGCCGCGCGTGGAGGTCATCGGTCGATGAGCGACAAGCTCGACGAACGAGCCTTTCGCGGGCTGGTCGAACCGCTCGGCCGCGAGCTGCACGCGTACGCCTACCGCATGCTCGGCGGGTTCCACGACGCCGATGACGCCCTCCAGGAATCACGCCTCAAGGCGTGGCGCGCGCTCGCGACGTACGAGCCGCGCGCGAGCTTCCGCGCGTGGATGTACCGGATCGTCACCAACACCTGCCTCGACATGCTCAAGGCGCGCTCGCGTCGCGTGCTGCCGCAGGACGTCAGCCCGCCGGTCGCGCCGGGCCCGCCGACGACCGCGCCGCGCTCCGACCTGCTGTGGCTCGAGCCGTACCCCGATGCGCTGTTGCCGGCCGTGCCGGGGCCGGAGCAGCTCCTGCGGCTGCGCGAGGGGATCCGGCTCGCGTTCGTGCGCGCCGTGCAGGTGCTGCCGCCGCGCCAGCGCGCCGCGCTGATCCTCCATGACGTCCTCGACTGGAGCGTCGCCGAGGTCGCCGCGATCCTCGACACCACCGACGCCGCGATCAACAGCGCGCTGCAGCGTGCGCGTGCCGCGATCGCGCGCCCGCGCGAGGAGTCACCCGCGCTGTCGCCGCGCCACGCCGAGGTCGTCGACCGGTTCGTGCACGCGTGGGAGAGCGGCGACTTCGACGACTTCGCCCTGCTGCTCGCGACCGACGCGGTGATGAACATGCCGCCGTGGGAGTACTGGCTCGCCGGCAAGGATGCGGTCGTCGCGACGATGCGCTCGCCGGGCACGTGGGACGGCGAGCCGCGCCCCGGGCGCTACCGGATCGTGCCCGCGCCGATGAACGGCGAGCCCGGCGGGCTCGCGTACGTCCGCGGACCCGACGGTCGCTACCACGCCGTCTGCCTCACCGTCCTGTCGCTCGATCCCGACGGTCGCGTCGTCGAGCTCACGACGTTCGTGCTCCCCGAGCTGTTCGCCGCGTGGGGCTTCCCACCGGTGCTCGACGCGTAGCCGGGGGACACCGGGTTTCGCGAGGGGATCGCCTCGGTCGATCAGTTCGCGATGCCCGCGACGATCGGCAGCTCCAGCCGAAACACCGTCGCGCCATCGCGGCGCGTGTGGGTGATCGTCCCGCCGTGATCGGCGGCGACGCGCTGCACGATCGCGAGCCCCAGACCGGTCCCGCCAGACTTCGTCGTGAAGAACGGCTCGAACAGCGGGGCTTCCTTCGAGGGAATCCCCGCGCCGTGATCCTCGATCTCGACCGCGACGGCATTTCCGGCGATCGAGACCGTCACCACCACGCTGCGATCCGGCGAACCCGCCGCCGCGTCGATGGCATTGGCGATCAGCTGGCAGGTCGCGCTCTCGACGCGCAGTGCGTCGACTTCCGCCAACGTTTCGGCCCCGGGCGCGAGAGCGACGGTGACATTGGCCGCGCCGGCTCTTGGCGCGCTGCGCTCGATCGCGCGCGCGACGATGCGGCGGATGTCCGCACGCGCGAGCTCGAGCGGTGACGGTCTCGCGAACACCAGGAAGTCATCCAGGATGGTCGAGATCCGCCGGAGCTCCCCGGACGCTTGCGCGACCGCAGCAACGATCGGTTGCAGGCTCTCGTCGTGGCGGCGCGCCAGGTTGCGATTGGCCAGGGCGAGCTGGAGGAGGGCGCCGTTGAGGGGATTCCGTAGCTCGTGGGTCAGCCCCGAGACCAAGTTGGCCAGGGCAACGGCACGCTCGAGGTTGCGCGTCCGGACGAGCGCCTCCCTCTCCTCGGTGACATCGATTCCGACCGCCCACAGCGCCACCATCGGAAGCACGTCGTGATCGTGTCGAGCGAACTGCCATCGCAGATTGCGTCCGTTCCGGCACAGCGCCTCGAAGGGTCCGGTCGGCGTGTGCTCCTTGGTCTGCGACCACAGCACTCGCACGTGCTCGCTACGCGCGGCGCACGCGAACATCTCGAGCCAGCTCCGGCCGATCGCGTCGGAGCGACAGATCCCCGTCACGCGCTCGCACGGCCGATTGAAGACATGGATCGTTCCCGTGAGGTCGAGACCGCAGATCAGCACCTCGAGCCGATCGATGACGTCGTGCAGGACCGGCTCGATCATGCGACCTGACTCTCGGTCAGCTCGGTCTCGTCGAGATATCGCCGCAACAGATCGAGGTCGATGGGCTTGGGCAGGCACACCACCCGACCCTTCTCGAAGCGGCGTCGCGCGCGCGGGCACAGCAGGAGCACGCGCGGATGCACGTCTCGCTCGGTCAGCGCGAGGATCAGCGCGAGCCCGTCCAGACCCGCGACCTGAGCGTCCGCGATCAACACATCGGGGTGGTCTCGCACGGCGAGGTCGAGCCCGTCCTCGCGGGTGGCCGCTGCGGCTACTTCGTATCCGTCGTCGGTCAGCAGCTGCTGTAGCGCAGTTCGTTCAGCCACGAACGGCGAGATCAGTACGACCCGCGTCATCGTTCCCCGGAAGTAGCAGGCCCCATGCCTGTCCGTTCGCCGCGAAACCACGCATCTCACGCAGACCTTGCGGCTCGGACGTGCCGCACGGCAAGGTTTGCACGGCGGTCCAGACCTCGCGATTCGAAGATCGCGGAGCTCGTCACTTGGTGCGTGGACTGCATTCCGCCGACGCATGCGCCCGTCGTATCGGCTGGTGATCTGCCCCGCGACAGAATGCGTCGAGAACGTCGAGATCGACGAGCCCTCGGTCGGCGCGATCGTCACCGGCTGTACCAGGTTTCGCCCGGCATGTGCGGTGCGTTGCGGTGCATGGTGCGGTGCGATCTTCGATGGTCGCGCTCCTGCGCTGGGCGGGCTCGAGCCAGAGTCTGCGCCCACCGCCATCGACCGATGCGGTCCGATCGCGGACCCACCTTGCGGCGAGAGGGTGGCTCGGCCGATCGCTGGCTTCGATTCCGACGCGACGCAGCCTGCGAAAAGAATTCGGGATCGCTAGCTGTCGGCGCAGTCGGTGCGCGCGCTCGTGCCAGATCGCGCAGATTTACGCGCGCTCGACGTTTGCAGTCGCGCATTCCGCATGAGGGAACGCAAGCGGATCACGTGTCCCGAGAGTGCCCACCTGGAGGAGCTCGAGATCGTTCGAACTTGCGCTGGCATCATCATCGTCGGGTGCAGTCGATTCACGCCGACATGTGGGGTGGATTGTGCGCGCGAATGTGCGATCCGGATGGATCGACGCGATCGAGATCAGCTCGACGCGCTCGCGGAGCGTGTCCTGGTTGTCTTCGAGGACGACCGCGGCCCCGTCACGCAGATCGCCGAGGGGCTGCACCGGATCTTGCGCCAGGATGGTTTCGTTTCGGAGCTCGCCGCTGCCGGGGCACGCGGCGCTCCGCCTCCGCAGGACTACGACGCTGTCGTCGTCGGGTCCCGGATGCGCTTCGGTAGACACGCGCTGCCGATCGTCCAATACGCCTTCACCCATCGCGACGCTCTGACCGAGCGGCCGTCCTTCCTGTTCTCCGTCGACGCCGCGGGCGTCGGCGACGCGGATGGCTCGCATGCCGCACGAGGGCTCTCGCAGTGCACCGGCTGGGAGCCTCTGCACAGCGAGTCATTCGTGGTGCGGAGCCGGCGCCTGCATCCAACGTGCGAATCGCAGATCCGCGGTCTCGCGGCACGGATCGCCGACGAGGTTCCGCCAACGAGTTGAGAAGTCGCGCAGGCGCGCCGTCACATCTTGACCTGCGAGCCGATCTCCATCACGCGCTGCGTGGGGATGTTGAAGAACGTCGTCGGTCGCAGCGCGTTCCTCGACAGGAACGCGAACAGTCGCATGCGCCAGCGGCTCATCCTCGAATGCCCCTCGGGCAGCACGCTCTCGTTGCCGAGAAAGAACGTCGTGTATTCGAGCGGCGGCGACGGCGTGTCGTCGCGTTTGAGGAGCTCGACGACGTCGGGGTTCTCCATGAAGCCGTAGTGTGCGACGACCCGCGTGAATCCGTTGTCGAGGTGCTCGACCTTGACGCGTTCTTCGTCGGGCACGTGCGCCATCTCCTCGACCTTGATCGTGAGCAGCAGGACGTGCTCGTGGACCGTGTGGTTGTGAAGGAAGTTGTTGAGCATCGCGGGTGGGGTTCCGCGGGGGTTGCCGGTCATGAACACGGCGGTTCCGGGCACGCGCGTGGTCGGCTCGACTCTCATCAGCTCGAAGAAGTCTTCGAGAGGGACGAGGCTCTCCTCGAGCTTCTCGGCGAGCAAGGAGCGCCCGCGCCGCCACGTGGTCATCACGAGAAATACGAGTGTTCCGACCGCGAGCGGGAACCAGCCGCCGGAGAACAGCTTGACGATCATCGAGCCGAAGAAGGCCGTATCCGCGCTGAGGAAGATGCCGGTTACCAGCAGCGACAACCACAGCGGCCATCCCCAGAGCCGCCGAGTCACGACGAACGCCAGCATCGTGGTGATCAGCATGGTAGCGGTGAGCGCCACGCCGTAGGCCGACGCCACGTTGCTCGAATTCTCGAACCCGATCACGACGGCGACGGTCGCGATCATCAACAGGAAGTTGACCTGCGGGACGTAGATCTGGCCTTCCTGGCGCGCAGACGTATGCCGGATCAGCATGCGCGGCAGATATCCGAGCTGAACCGCTTGCCGGGTCAACGAGAACGAACCGGAGATGATCGCCTGCGATGCGATGATCGCGGCCATCGTGGACAGCACGAGCAGCGGCCAGTGTGCCCAGTCCGGCGCAAGCAGATAGAACGGATTGTCGGCCGCCTTGGGATCCTCGAGCACCAGGGCTCCCTGGCCGAAGTAGTTGAGGAGCAGGCAAGGCGCGACGATGGAGAACCAGTCGAGCTGGATGGCGCGTTCGTGGAAGTGGCCGAGGTCGGCGTAGAGTGCCTCGCCACCGGTCGCCACCAGGAACACGGCGCCGAGCACGAGGAACCCGGCGGTTCCGTTATCGGCAAAGAAGCGAATCGCATAGATCGGGTTCAGTGCGGCCAGGACCCCCGGGTGCATCGCGATGCCGCGGATCCCGAGGACCGCGAGGACGATGAACCACACCACGATGACCGGTCCGAAGACCGCGCCGATGCCCGCGGTGCCTCGCCGCTGAAACAAGAACAAGACGACCAGGATGACGACGCTGATCGGCACGACGTATTTCGCAAAGGCTTCATGGCCGACCTCGAGTCCTTCCATGGCACCGAGCACCGAGATCGCGGGCGTGAGCACGCCGTCGGCATAGAGCAGGGCGGCGCCGAACAGGCCGAGCGCGATCACGATCGTACGTGCGTGACCTTTTACGTGGCCGTGTACGAGGGCCATGAGCGCGAGGATTCCGCCCTCTCCCTTGTTGTCGGCCCGGAGCACGTACACGTGGTACTTGAGCGTGACGACGATGACGATCGTCCAGAAGATCAGCG
>JBLMXA010000077.1:0-8022 GCA_050257515.1 Acidobacteriota bacterium
CACCACGTGATGGTCGTCGACGCCGAGGGGGCGCTCGCCGGGGTGGTGTCGACGATGGATGTGTGCCGCTGGCTTGCCAGAAACGATGGTTTCCTGCCCCGCTGACCTCGTGGTACGTCAAGCGCGATGCGCTACGCGTTTGTCCTGCTCTTGGCGCTCGCCGCCGCCTGCCACAACGAACCGCAGCCGACGCACCCCGGGTCCGGGGACCTGCCGCCGCTGCCGCCCGCGTCGGGCACGCCGATCGGCTACCTCGTCGATGCGAGGGCCGATCTGAAGCTGCGCGACGATCAGCTCAAGCAGCTGCAGGATCTCGACGCGAGCCTCGCCGCGCGCGACGCCGAGATCGACACCCAGCTGCGCCAGATCGACGAGCGCAAGCAGGCCGAAGAGGAGCCGCCGCCGCCCGGCTCGCACCGCCCCAAGAACCGCGCTCCCGGCTCGATGGGCAAGCCGACCGGCGACGAGGCCAAGCTCCACCAGATCCGCGATGCCAACGATCGCGAGGCGCTCAAGAAGGCGTGGGCCGTGCTCGACAAGGACCAGCAGCAGGCCGCCGGCAAGATCCTGCAGGATCACGACGTCGAGGTGCCGGGAGGGGCCAAGAAGCAGGGCACGAACGTCTCCGACGATGGCACCCCGGTCCCCGGCATGGACCAGTAGTTTTCGGGTAGTGTCCGCGCGTGCGGAACAAGAAGCTGCTGCTGCTCGCCCTCGCCTCCTGCGCCTGTCCCCCCGAGAAGAAGCCCGAGCCGACACCGCCCAAGGTCGTCGAGACCAAGCCGCCGCCGGCGCCCGAGCCGCCGAAACCGCCCGAGCCGACCCCGCAGCAGAAGCTCGCGGCGGAGGCGAAGCAGTTCGTCGCCGACGCGCAGGCGCCGCTGCGCCAGCTGCTCGTCGACGCCTCGGTCGCGAGCTGGACGAACGAGACCGACATCACGAAGGAGCACGAGGACGGCGCCGCGAAGGCCAACGAGGCGCTCAGCGTCGGCATGACCAAGATGGTCAAGGACGCCCGCAAGTTCGAGGCGGCCGCCGACCTGCTCGACCCGGACACCCGCCGCCAGCTCTACATCATGAAGACCGAGGCGCCGCCGTCGCCCGACGATCCGGCGAAGGCGACCGAGCTCGCGAAGCTCGGCACCGAGATGGACTCGCTGTACGGCAAGGGCGTGTGCAAGCCCGATCCGAAGGACAAGACGAAGCAGAAGTGCACGATCGTCGACGACTACTCCAAGGTCCTCGAGACGTCGAAGAACCCGAGGCAGCTGCTCGAGGCGTGGAAGACCTGGCACGACACGATCGGCCACGAGGAGCGCGACGATTTCGTGAAGTTCGTCGCGCTCGCGAACGAGGGCGCCCGCGGCATCGGCTTCAAGGACATCTCGGATCAATGGAAGAGCGGCTACGACATGCCGCCCGAGGCGTTCGAGGCCGACGTCGACCGGGTGTGGGGGCAGGTCAAGCCGCTCTACGACCAGCTGCACTGCTACGCCCGCCGCCAGCTCAACAAGAAGTACGGCGACAAGGTCGTGCCGAAGACCGGCCCGATCCCGTCGCAGGTGCTCGGCAACATGTGGGCACAGTCGTGGGACTACGTCTATCCCGAGCTCGAGCCGTACAAGGGCGTCGCGGCGATCGACGTCACGCCGACGTTGCAGAAGAAGTACCCGGCCAAGCCCGATCCGCTGAAGAGCGCGAAGGAGATGGTCAAGATCGGCGAGAACTTCTACACGTCGATCGGCTTCGATCCGCTACCGCCGACGTTCTGGGAGCGCTCGCAGTTCATCAAGCCGCCGGACAAGGTCGTCGTGTGCCACGCGAGCGCGTGGGACGTGACGTTCTCGGACGACCTGCGCATCAAGATGTGCATCCAGCCGAAGCAGGAGGATCTGTGGACGATCCACCACGAGCTCGGCCACGACTTCTACTTCCAGCACTACTACACGCTGCCGATCCTCTACCAGAACGGCGCGAACGACGGCTTCCACGAGGCGATCGGTGACACGATCCAGCTGTCGATGACGCCCGACTACCTCAAGCAGATCGGGCTGCTCGACAAGGTCGTCAAGAACGACAAGGCAACGATCAACGCGCAGATGAAGGTCGCGCTGACGAAGATCGCGTTCCTGCCGTTCGGCCTGATGGTCGACAAGTGGCGGTGGGACGTGTTCTCCGGCAAGGTGACGCCCGACCAGTACAACCAGCACTGGTGGGACCTCAAGCTCAAGTACCAGGGCGTCGTGCCGCCGGTGCCGCGCTCGGCGACCGACTTCGATCCCGGCGCGAAGTACCACGTCGCGGCGAACGTGCCGTACATGCGCTACTTCCTCGCCGCGGTCTACCAGTTCCAGTTCCAGCGCGCGCTGTGCAAGAAGGCCGGGTTCACCGGGCCGCTGCACGAGTGCTCGATCTTCGGCAACAAGGCCGCGGGCGATGCGTACGGCAAGATGCTCGCGCTCGGTGCGAGCCGGCCGTGGCAGGACGCGCTGTTCGAGCTCACCGGCGAGCGCGACCTGGATGCGAGCGCGATCCTCGAGTACTTCGCGCCGCTGCAGAAGTGGCTCGAGGAACAGAACAAGGGTCAGCAGTGCGGCTGGTAAGGCTGGCTGACTCCACGAGCCACTGTTGACCTGGCCAGGCCACTTGCCGGTCCGGCCACCAGCCACCGGCTAACGTCTCGTCCTCACGCGTTTCTCCCGGTTGTGAATCGCTGGCACATGCGCTGCACAAGTCGCGCAACAGCAATCCTCGACCGGGAGAAACGCAAATGACCACGTTCAAGAATTCCAGCCTCGCTTTCCTGCTCGCCATCGGTACCGCTGCCACCGGCTGCGCCACTGACCACAAGGTCGGCCCTGGCGGTGACGGCTCCGGCGACGGCTCGGGCTCCGGCTCGGGCTCCGGCTCGGGCTCGGTACCGCTCGACGCCAGCGGCAAGTACTCCGTCGCGAGCACCTACGACATCTCGGCGAACATGCCGGGCACCGTCGGCGACGTCGTCAAGCAATTCATCGCGGCGACCGATGATCCGAACGATCCGACGAAGTGGATCCTCGACCAGATCCTCGCGCAGATGCCGAACGGCACGCTGAAGAGCGTGCTGCAGGGCGCCGAGCCGTTCGTCGCCGGCTACCTCAACGACCAGCTGCTCAACATCGCGCCGGACTTCGTGACGACGATCCTGCAGGTCGGCAACGACTTCGGCGACATGGCGAAGCACTTCGGCATCAACGAGCAGTACGTCGTGTCGATGTCGGGCGGCGCGTACGTCGCGGTCGACACCGCGGTCGGCGTCCACTTCAACATCAACGGCACGCCGATCGACCTCGCGTTCGCCGACTACAAGGAGCCGAACGTCGTCGTCAACAACGTGATGGTCACGCTCGACCAGACCGGCAAGCTGACGATCGCCGAGCACAAGCTGCCGCTGTCGTACGGCAAGGTGCTCCACCTCGGCCTCGACAACGCGATCATCCCGATGATCGACCCGAACGCGACCGACCTCGCGAGCTTGCTGGGCGACCTGATCGACTGCAACGCGGTCGGCCAGGCGATCGACGACGCGATGGTCTCGAACTTCGGCTTCGACCTCGGCAACGCGGGCAGCTGGGCCGCCGCGTGCAGCGCGGGTCTCCAGTTCGGCGCGAACGCGATCTACCAGCAGATCGACAAGATCGACGCCTCCGCGCTCGAGTTCGACGAGACCGGCACCGCGAAGGCGCTGGATATGAACGGCGACCACAAGATCGACACCATCCAGACCGGCAAGTGGACCGGCACGCTGAGCTACTCGGGTACGCCCGCGCCGCTCGCGACCGCCACGTTCACCGGCTCGCGGATGTGAACAGTTCGGCGAGCGGGTGGTGAGCCCGCGCGTCGAGGATGGCTGCCGGCCCGGGAATGGTCCCGGGCCGGTTTTTTTTCGGAACCTCTCGATAGGGAATAGGCAACAGAGAACAGGGAAGTCGGAACGGGCTCGCATTCGGACCTCTCTGTTCTCGGTTGCCTATTCCCTATTGAGTGCTTTGTGGTCAAACGGTCCGGCCACCGGACTTGCCGGTGCCTACCGTCGTGGGCACAACCGCTTGATCGATCGCGCGTGAGGCGTGGCACGTGCGCTGCACAGTTCGCGCAACCATGAAGCCGTCGCACACGCTGTTCGCGCTCCTCGCCGCCACCGCCGCCTGCGCCACCTCCGAGAAGGGCATGGGCCCGGGCGAGGGCTCGGGCTCGGGCTCCGGCTCCGGCTCCGGCAACGTGCCGCTGACCGCGACCGGCACGTACGCGCTGCACAGCACGTACGACATCTCGACGAACATGCCGGGCACCGCGGGCACCGTGATCAACGCGTTCATCGACGCGACCGACTCGCCCGACGACCCGACGCGGTACATCCTCGACAAGATGATCGGCGCGCTGCCCAACGGGACGTTCAAGAGCGTGCTGCAGGGCGCCGAGCCGTTCGTCGCCGGTTACCTCAACGACCGCCTGCTCCAGGTCGCGCCGGACTTCGTCACGAACATCGTCGACTTCGGCGACAAGTTCGGCCAGATGGCGAAGAAGTTCGGCACGCTCGACACGCTCGTGATCAGCGCCAACGGCACGGCCGTGCACACGGTGACCGGCGTGCACTTCGTCGTCGACACCGAGGAGCTCGACTTCGCGTTCAAGGACTACGCGCTCAAGGACGTCGCGGTGCCCGGCGTGCAGGTCATGCTCGACCAGACCGGCAAGCTGACGATCGCGGCGCACAAGGTGCCGCTGTCGTACGGCGCGATGCTTCACCTCGGCATCGACAACGTGATCATCCCGATGGTCGATCCGGCCGCGGTCACGCTGTCGGACGTGCTGCACGACTGGGTCGACTGCGCCGCGGTCGGCGAGTACGTCTACGAGGCCGTCGGCATCGGCTCGCCGAGCACGTTCGAGTCGGCGTGCGACTCCGGCCTGACCGCCGCGGGCGCCGAGATCTATCACCTCGTCGACAACATCGACGGCTCGGCGCTCGAGTTCGACGAGACCGGCACCGCGAAGGCGATCGACATGACCGGCGACAAGAACGCCGACACGCTCGCCGGCGGCAAGTGGACGGGCAACCTCGTCTACGCCGGCACGCCGGCGCCGCTCGCGACCGCGACGTTCACGGGCACGAAGCAGTAGCGCGTCACCAGCCCTGGTTCAGATCGGGCACGCCGAGCGGATTCGTCGGCGGTACGGCGGTGGCCTGGAAGAAGCCGTTGTCGATGACGACCCCGAAATGCACGAAGCAGCCGAGGTAGATGTCCGTCTGACTCGTCAGGGTGATCTCGACGCTGTTGTCTTCGGTCAGCTTCGTGGCGGACAGGCGCGTGAAGTCATCATTCGATACGGATTGGCTCGACAGCCTGTAGACGTGGCAATCCTGGTACGCCTGCACGATCGCGCGGATCGTGTACGTCCCGGGCGGCAGCGTCAGGCCTGACAGCAGCATGTCGACGGGTGCCGACGGGACCAGGGAGACATCGCGGAAGCCTCCCTCGCCGGGCTGAGGCCGGTCGCGGAGCATGCCCTTGACCTCGTACGTCGCGAGGCCGAGTCCCGGGTCGCCTTGAACGCCTTGCGGGCCCGGCGGGCCCGCTGGACCCGGCGCGCCGTCCGCACCCGCAGGGCCTTGCGGACCGATCGGCCCCACCGGCCCCTGCGCGCCCGGCGCGCCGTCGGCGCCCGCCGGCCCCTGCGGGCCGACGGGGCCTGCCGGGCCCTGCACGTTCCACGACACCGACGCTTCCGAGATCCGGCAATCGCTCGGCGACGTCACGAGCCGCAGCTCGCCGTTCGTCGTGTCCGCACACGCCTGGATCACGGTCGTCGACGGTGGAGTGTTCTCGATCGCGTACGCGACGCTCGCGCCGGCGGCTCCTGCCGCACCGATCGCGCCTAGCACTGCAGTCTTCATCAGGATGGTCATTTCCCGGAGGTAGAGCCGCCGGGCGACACTCCTGACCAACGCCACGCAAGAAATCGCGCAAGCCTCGGATATCATGATCGCGAGCCCCGACCTCACGCGCACCAGCGCGCTGCTGGGAACGCCGCTCTACATGGCGCCCGAGCTCGCGCGCGGCGGACGTGCCGCGGGAACCGCGGCGGACGTGTTCAGCTTCGGCGTCGTCGCGTACGAGCTGCTCGCGGCGAAGCTCCCGCACGCGGCTCCACCGGTGCTCGAACGGCTCGCCGGCCGTGCGCTGGCGCCGCCGCCGCGCTGGCCGATGCGAGGCCCGAGCTGCCTCGCGAGCTGTGCGAGCTCGTCGATCGCTGCCTCGCCGAGGCCCCCGAGGCGCGCCCCACCGCGCAGGCCGTGGTGGCGACGCTTGCTCGCGGGGCTGCGTTCGCGAAGTAGATCGTCGCCCACGACCACGGGGCGCCGTCGGGCACCTGCAGCGGGCTGACGAGCTGCATCTCGCATCGCCGCTGTCGTTTGTCAGGAACGCCCGGTGCCGTCTCTACCTCCACGATCCAACTCGTCAAGGAGGCTTCTCGTGCTGCGGCTCAGCTTTATCGCGTGCTTCTCTATCTATGCATCTTCGGTGCTTGCGGGGTGTGGGGCCGTGCAACCGTCTCATCACGAGGTCGATGCCGGTCCCGACGCCTCGCACGGCGACGCGCCGGCGGACGGTCCACCGCCGACGACCGCGGTCTCGGCGACCGGCGCGGCTGCGTTCACGGCGGCCAACAACGCGTTCACCAGGGTGCCCTACGGGTCCGTCGCCTACGACGATCGGTCCGAGCTCGACACCAGCACGAGCACGTTCACGGCGAAGGCCGCAGGCGACTACATGGTGTGCGCCGGCCTGCGCATCAACAGTGCACCCGTCGGCTTCGAGCTGGATCTGTTCAAGAACGGCAGCCGCGAGCGCGCGTTCGCCCGCACCGTCAGCTACGTCGCGACCGGTTGTCGGCCGATCCGCCTCGCCGCCGGCGACTCGGTCGACGTGCGCGTGTGGCAATCGTCGGGTGCCGACCTGTCGCTCGCTCCCGATAGCTACTGGAACTGGCTGACGATCGACCGCGTGCAGTCGACCGCCGGGGCAGCCGTGGCGAGCACCGCGACGATGTCGCTGCCCAACGCCACGTTCGTCAAGATCCCGTACTCCGCGGTGCTGTTCGATGACGCCGCCCAGTACGACTCGATCAACAGCGGCTTCGTCGCAGCGTCGGCCGGCGATTACCAGGTCTGCGCCGAGAAGCTGCTGTCGTACGGCGGAACGCTCGGTGGCGAGATCGACGTCTACATCAACGACGTGCGAGAGCGCGCGATCGCGGGCGGCGTGGGCTCGGTCGGTGGCTGCCGCACGGTGCACGTCTCCGCCGGCGACACCATCTCGGTGTGGCTGTATCAGGACTCCGGCAGCACGCAGACGATCACGGCCAACACGCAGTGGGACTGGCTCGCGATCCAGCCACTTCCGATCGCGGTCTCGACCGACGGGCTCCTCGCGTTCACGGCGGCGCAGACGACGTTCACGCCGGTGCCGTACACCGGTGTGATCCGAGACGACCTGCACGAGTTCGACGCTAGCTCGCACACGTTCACCGCGGCTGCCGCCGGTGACTACGAGCTGTGCGCGTCGCTCGGGACGGGGTCGACCAGTGGCGAGCTCGACGAGCTCGACGTCTACAAGAACGGTACCCGCGAGAAGGCGCTGCAGAGCGCGTCGCCCTACGGCACGCTCGGTGGCTGCCGCGTGCTGCGCCTGGTCGCGCAGGATCAGCTGCAGCTCGACTTCTACTCGCCCGCACCATCGACGTCGATGAACGGTGACGTGTACTGGGACTGGCTCGAGCTCGCGAGGCTGAAGTGACCTGCGCGCCGCGCGTCAGGAACCGCGCCCGGCGTCTCTACCGCTGCGAGGTGACCATGAAGCCAAAGCTCGCTCCGCTCCTGCTCGCCGCCGCGTGCGCCGCTGCGTGCGCGCACAGGCCGTTCGTGGCCCCAACCACCACCGGCTCGACGCCCGCCGAGGTCATGGTGCACGTCGAGAC
>JBLMXA010000078.1:0-4556 GCA_050257515.1 Acidobacteriota bacterium
CCCGAGGTGCAGGTGGTGCCGACGGGCTCGCTCGCGCTCGACATCGCGCTCGGCGCCGGCGGTCTGCCGCGCGGTCGCGTCGTCGAGATCTACGGCCCGGAGTCCTCCGGCAAGACGACGCTCACGCTCCACCTCATCGCCGAGGCGCAGCGCCGCGGCGGCATCTGCGCCTTCATCGACGCCGAGCACGCCCTCGACGTCGCCTACGCGCGCAAGCTCGGCGTGAAGACCGACGATCTGCTCGTCTCGCAGCCCGACTGCGGCGAGCAGGCGCTCGAGATCGCCGACATGCTGGTCCGCTCGGGGGCGATCGACATCATCGTCGTCGCCTCGGTCGCGGCGCTCACGCCCAAGGCCGAGCTCGAGGGCGACATGGGCGACACGCACGTCGGCCTGCAGGCGCGGCTCATGAGCCAGGCGCTGCGCAAGCTGACCGCCGCGATCTCGATGTCGCGGACGATGGTGATCTTCATCAACCAGATCCGCATGAAGATCGGCGTCATGTTCGGCTCGCCGGAGACGACGACCGGCGGCAACGCGCTCAAGTTCTACTCGTCGGTCCGCCTCGACATCCGCCGCGTCGGCGCGATCAAGAAGGACGAGGCCGTCATCGGCAACCGCACGCGCGTCAAGGTCGTCAAGAACAAGATGGCGCCGCCGTTCAAGGAGGTCGAGTTCGACATCCTCTACGGCCAGGGTGTGTCGCGCGAGGGCGATCTCGTCGATCTCGCGTCGGCGGATGGCGCGGACATCATCGAGAAGAGCGGCGCGTGGTTCTCGTTCAACGGCGAGCGCATCGGTCAGGGCCGCGAGAACGCGAAGCAGTTCCTCATCGATCACCCCGAGGTCTACAACTCGATCGAGGCCAAGGTGCTCGCGCACCACAGCGTGCGCCGCATCGGCATCGATGTCGTCGAGCCGGCGCCTGCCGCTGGCCCCAACGTCCAGGCGCAGGGCTCTCAGCCGCACGCCAAGCCGGTGCCGGCTCCGTCAGCTGGTCATGCGGCTGCGGGCGCGGCGCCGAACGGCGGCAAGCGTCCGAACGCGTGATACGCTAACGCGCATCATGCGAATCGGGCGCATCGCGGTCGCGATCATCGTCGTCCTCGGTCTGGGGCTCTCGGGCACGGCGCTCGCCGACAAGAGCGCGGACGCCTCGTACAAGGAGGGCCTCGCCTACAAGGAGCAGGGCAAGGTCGACGAGGCGATCGCGTCGATGCAGGCGGCGGTCGCCGCGAACCCCAAGCACGGCATGGCGTGGGCGTCGCTCGGCCACCTGTACAAGCAGAAGAAGGACTTCGCGAAGGCGATCGACGCGTACGAGCATGCGACGTCGCTGATCACGAAGGACAAGGTGATCTGGAAGAACCTCGGCACCGCGTACGCGAACGTCGATCCGCCGCGGCTCGACGACGCGGAGCGCGCGCTGATGACCGCGTGCAAGCTCGATCCGAAGGACGGCCAGGTCCGCGGCCTGCTCGGCACGGTCAAGCGCAAGAAGAACGACTACGCGGGGGCGATCGTCCAGCTCGAGATCGCGGTCAAGACGAAGGACGCCGATCCCGAGTGGTGGCACAGCCTCGGCGTCGCGTACCGGTTCGCCAAGCGCGAGGACGACGCGATCATGGCGTACCAGAAGGCGATCGAGGGTGCGCCGAACGAGGCGCGCTACCACTTCGACCTCGGCGCCGCCTATCGCCGCAAGCAGGATCCAGACAAGGCGATCCCCGAGTACGTGAAGGCGACCGAGCTCGATCCCGGCTTCGCCGATGCCTGGTTCGATCTCGGTTTCATGTACAAGGAGAACCACGAGAACGACAAGGCGATCGACGCGCTGAACCATTATCTCGCCGCGAACAAGGGCAAGGACGCGGGCGGCCAGAAGCGAGCGCAGGACGAGTGCGCCGCGCTCGGTGCTAAGTGCGGCGACGCCAAGGGGACCAAGGGCCCGACGAAAAAAAAGCCGCCGAGGTCGAAGAAGTAGCTAAAGTGGAAGGATGAGGATCAGCTGGCTGTCTGCCGAGGAGATCGCGGCGGCCCGCGAGGCCTTGCGTGCCGGCGGCGCCACCTGGGACGATCACTTCGGGCCCGAGTTCGCTAGCCCCGAGGTCCCCGCCGACCTGCGGATCCTCGACTGGGAGGGGATCACCGAGCACGTCGCGCGCGCCGAGCGCGTGTCGGAGGTCGTGCGCGAGCAGGGGCTCGCCGCGGCCCGCGCGCGGTTCGCGAGCTCGCACGTCGCGATCGAGGCCGCGACGCTCGCGGCAGCGGCGCACCAGGAGGACCTGCTCGATCTCGATCAGGTGATCCACGTCCTGCGCTGCTCGATCGACACCTACGTGTTCTACGCGCCGTTCCTCGAGCTGATGATGCAGCTCGGCCGCCACGAGCTCGATCGCACCGTGAAGACGTACGAGGAGTTCGTGCTCGCGTACGAGCGTGCGCTGTCCGAGGTGCCGCACGGCAAGGCGCGCGTCGGCGCCGTGCGCGACGGCCTCGCCGACTTCTACGTCAGCGCGGGCATGATCGATCGCGCCGAGCGGCTGTTCGAGGTCCGCCACGAGGAGGACGCGCGCGACGTCGCGGTCGCGCTGTCGGCGAGCCGTGCGTTCCTCGCCGCCGGCAGCATCAGCCACGCCGTGCGCTGGCTCGGCATCGGCGCGGTCCGCGCGCAGTCGCTCGGCCGCGACGAGCTCGCGACGCGCCTGCGCCAGAAGCAGGAATCCGTGCGCCGGCGCATGAGCTGACCGGCCGCGTCCGGCCGGATCTCGGACATCGTCCGGAATCCGGACAGTGCGTGCGCGTGACGTCGGGCGCTTGCACTGGCACCGGTCGTGCAGAGCGCGGTGCTAGAATGGTCGGCGTGACATCGACGAGCGAGCACGAGGATCGCGACGAACGCGTCTTCATGCACGGCGTGAGCTGGGAGGCGTACGAGAGCCTGCTGGCTGCCCGCGGCGAGCGCGCGCGACCGCGGATCGCGTACCTCGACGGAGAGCTCGAGCTGATGTCGCCATCTCCTGGCCACGAATTGATGAAGAAGCGGATCGCGCCGCTGCTCGAGTTCTACTGCGTCGATCGCGGGATCGAGCTCAGCGGATACGGGAGCTGGACGATCCGGCGCCGGCTGAAGCAGGCCGGCGTGGAACCCGATGAGTGCTACATCTTCGGCCGCGACACGCCAGAGCAGAAGGGACGTCCCGATCTCGCGATCGAGGTGACGTGGACGAGCGGTGGCATCGAGAAGCTCGAGATCTATCGCCGGCTCGGCGTGCCCGAGGTGTGGTTCTGGGAGGACGACGCGATCGCGATCTACGCACTCGACGGCGTCAGCTACGTGCAGCGCGAAGCGAGCGCGTTCGTGCCCGGGCTCGAGCTCGCCCTCGTCTGCCGACTCGCACACTGCGAGACGCTCAACGACGCGATCGCCGGCTTGCGAGCGGCGCTCGGCTGACGTCAGACCGCGCGAGTAGGGTGGAGCATGGCCAAGGCAAAGCCGCAGAAGCCGCGCAGCGTGTACTGCTGCTCCGCGTGCGGCCACGTCGAGAGCAAGTGGCTCGGCAAGTGCCCGGCGTGCCAGGAGTGGAGCACGCTCGTCGAGGAGGTCGCGGCGATCGCGCCGGTGCGCGCGAGCGCGGCCGGCGTGGCGGACGGGCAGGGGCCGCAGCCGATCGACGAGATCGGCGAGCACGTCGGCGGGCCGCGGCGCGGCAGCGGGATCGGCGAGCTCGATCGCGTGCTCGGCGGCGGGCTGGTCGCCGGCTCGATCGTGCTGCTCGGCGGCGATCCCGGCGTCGGCAAGTCGACGCTGCTCGTCCAGATGCTCGCGGGCCTCGCCGGCGAGGGCCCCGAGGTGGAGCGAGCTGGCGAACGCCAGCGCGCGGGAACCGTCCTGTACGCGACCGGCGAGGAGTCGGTCGCGCAGACGGCGATGCGCGCGCGGCGGGTCGGCGCGGCGGCGAGCGCGATCTCGATCGTCGCCGAGACCGACGTCGAGAAGATCCTCGCGCACGCGCGAGAGGCGCGGCCGGCGATCCTCGCGGTCGACTCGATCCAGACCGTCTACACGCCGATCCTCGACTCGATCCCGGGCTCGCTCGCGCAGGTGCGCGAGTGCGCGAGCCGGCTCATGCAGTTCGCGAAGACGACCGGCACGCCGACGATCGTCGTCGGCCACGTCACCAAGGACGGCGCGATCGCCCGCGGTCGCCCGGTCCTGTACGCCACCGGCGAGGAGTCGGTCGCGCAGACCGCGCTGCGCGCGCGCCGGGTGGGCGCCGCCCGCGCCGACATCGCGATCGTCGCCGAGACCGATGTCGAGAAGATCCTGGCGCACGCGGCGGTCACGCGGCCCGCGATCCTCGCGGTCGACTCGGTGCAGACCGTGTTCACGCCGATCCTCGACTCGATCCCGGGCTCGCTCGCACAGGTCCGCGAGTGCGCGAGCCGGCTCATGCAGTTCGCCAAGACCACGGGCACGCCGACGATCGTCGTCGGCCACGTCACCAAGGATGGCGGGATCGCCGGGCCCAAGACCCTCGAGCACATCGTCGATG
>JBLMXA010000079.1:0-4965 GCA_050257515.1 Acidobacteriota bacterium
GGTGCCGAGCGAGGACTACGCGGTCAACCCGGTGCTCGAGAAGGCGCTCAACCAGCTCCTCATCCTGCACGCCGACCACGAGCAGAACTGCTCGACGTCCACCGTGCGCATGGTCGGCAGCTCCGGCGCCAACCTGTATGCGGCGATCGCCGCCGGCATACTGGCCCTCTGGGGTCCGTTGCACGGCGGAGCGAACCAGGCGGTCATCGAGATGCTCGAGGAGATCAAGGCGAGCGGCTCGGACCACAAGAAGTTCATCGACGACGTGAAGAACAAGCGCGAGAACCGCCGCCTCATGGGCTTCGGCCACCGCGTGTACAAGAACTTCGACCCGCGCGCGAAGATCCTCAAGAAGATGTGCGACGAGGTGCTCGCCACGCTCGGCCTCAAGGATCCGCTGCTCGACATCGCGAAGTCGATGGAAGAGATCGCGCTCAAGGACGACTACTTCATCTCGAAGAAGCTGTACCCGAACGTCGACTTCTACAGCGGCATCATCTATCGCGCGCTCGGCATCCCGACGAACATGTTCACGGTGATGTTCGCGCTCGGCCGCCTGCCCGGCTGGATCGCCCACTGGAAGGAGATGGTCGAGGACAAGGACACGAAGATCGGCCGCCCGCGGCAGATCTACACGGGCGAGAAGATTCGCCACTACGTCCCGATCGAGCAGCGCTGACCGAGGCAGCTGCGAACTTCCCACCGCCCTGTTCCCTGTTGCCTATTCCCTATTGAGCCTCGATAGGGAATAGGCAACAGGGAACCGAGAAGTCCGAACGCCCTGACATCGCTCGCCCGCGTTGTCAGCGCGCCGTTAGCGCTTCGCGTGCTCCCATCGACCTGGAACCCATTAGGATCCTCGTCATGCGAGGCATGGCGCTGGCAGTGGGTCTGGTCCTTCTCCCGGTCGTCGCGAGCGCGCAGCCGCACGACACCGATCCGGCGGCGCCGGAGGCGTCCGTCGATCGCGAGAGCTATCGCGTCGACGCCGGGGTCGCGCTGCTGTCGCGCGCGCTGACGTTCGACACGCGGAGCTTCCTGCAGGCGCCGCCGGCGATGCGCAGCAGCACGCTCGGCGTTCGCGTCGCCGGCGAGGCCTATCCGTTCGCGACGCGCGACTCGCGCCCGCAGGTCGCCGGCTGGGGCATCGCCGGCGAGTACGAGTCGGCGCTCGGGCTGCAGCTGTACCAGGCGAACGCGTCCGGCATGCCGCTGCCCGTCGACCAGCATCGCTGGATGCTCGGCGCGCGGTTTCGCTACGCCTTCGGCGACGCGTCGATGCCGACGATGACGCTCGCGCTCGACTACGCCGACCGCGTGTTCGCGGTCGATCGCAGCACCGGCAACGTCGACATGCCCGACGTCGACTACGCCGGGTTCGAGCCGGGCGTCGACGTGCGCGTGCCGGTCACCCACACGATCTCGCTGCTCGTCGGCAGCCGGCTGACGCTGCTGCAGTCGTCCGGCGACATCTCGAGCCCCTCGCAGTACGGGCGCGCGAACATCACCGGCGGCCGCGCGATGACGGGGCTCGACTTCGTCGTCGGCCGGCACCTCGCGGTGAGGCTCGAGGGCGACGTCGCGGTCCTCGGGATGTCGTTCGATGGCAGCGGCATGCAGGCCAACAACCGCGACGGCGATCCGACGACGATCGACGTCGGCAGCGCGACCGACCGCTACTGGGGCGGCAGCGCGACCATGGCGATCTTCTACTAGCGACAGCCCGCCGGCTTGACGTTGTCGCGGTACTCGCCGTCGATGTTGCCCGGCGGATCGTACTCGCATACCCAGATGTCGTTGCCGTTGCACTGCGCGTGGCCGCAGCCGACCTGCGTCGTCGCGCGCCACACCAGCTGCGTGAAGTGGCCGGTGTCCATCGAGAACCCGCCGTCGGGGAACCGGTACTGCTTGATCTCGCTGTACCAGTAATCGACGGTGCCCTTCGGATCGAGCGCGCCGATCGTGCCCGCCGCGAGGTTCTCGCCGTACGGGCCGTTCGAGTGGCCGAACCTGCAGCCCTTGGCCTCGAGCGTGTTGGCCCACCTCTGCGCGAAGGCGGCGAGCTTGGGCGACCACCTCAGCGGCCCGGCGCAGTGCTTCGCGCGGACGGCGTTGTGCTCCGCGACGAACTGCGCGGGCATGCCTTTGGGCGCGGCCGCCGGCTCGGCCATCGGGCTCGGGCTCGGGCCCGGATCCGTGGTGCGGCCGAGCGAGGGCGGGCTCGGATCCGGGCTCGGGCTCGCGTTGGGAGCCGCATACATCGGGCCGCACGCGAACACGGCCAGCAACGACCAGCGCATGCGCTCGATCATGCCACGCGTTTTTTCGGGCGCCGCTTCGCTACACGCTTCGTAACGGGAGCGCCGTCGAGCTGCTTCACCAGCTTCTTCGGGGCCTGCGCGCGATAGCTCTCGTCGATCCAGGCCTCGAGCACGTCGAGCGGCGGGAGCTTGCCATCGGGGAACTCGGCCGAGACCCAGCCGCTCTTGCCGAGGCCGTAGGGCGCCGGCTCGACGTTCGGCAGCATCAGCGCCATCGCCGCGGTGTGCGGGAGCTTGACCGAGATCGAGAACGGCTCGCCGTCGGGAGGCAGGTAGGCGAACGTCTTGTCGTGGACCGCCAGATCGAGGTGACCGGGCCACGGGCTCTTGGTGTGCGCGCCGGGCAGCGCGAGGCCGTAGGCGCGCAGACGCCTCAGCACGGCGTCGCTCTTCTTGCTCATTCGCTACGCTCATATCGCAAACGCGCTTCGCGCGCAGCTGTCGATCTCATGTCGGTGCGCGGCAGCCTAACTTGAATCCGTGCGCGCGCCGCGCCAGATTCGCAGCGTGCCGAGTACCACCGTCGCCGAGCCCACCTCGATGGCCGTCACCGACGGGATCCGCGTGCGGGTCCAGTCGCTGTACCTGCCCGACCAGTCGTCGCCCGAGGACGATCGCTACGTGTTCGCGTACACGATCACGATCTCGAACGAGGGCTCGCGCACGGCGCAGCTGCGCACGCGCCACTGGATCATCACCGACGCGCGCGGCTCGGTCGAGGAGGTCCGCGGCGACGGCGTCGTCGGCGAGCAGCCGCGGCTCGCGCCCGGGCAGAGCTTCCAGTACACGTCGGGCTGCGTGTTGACGACGCCGGTCGGCACGATGCAGGGCAGCTACCGGTTCTGGTGCGACGACGGCAGCTACTTCGACGCCGAGATCGCCGCGTTCTCGCTCGCCGCGCCGCTCCGCGACACCGACGCGAACTAGATTCGCGCACTTGAGTCCGCGCATACATGTAGGCGGGATTTTCTCAAAGCCTTCACGTACGCTAGGCGTCTATACCGCTGATGACGAACGCCGAGCGCGAAGCACAGGCCGCCTCGTTGCTCGTCGCCCAGGCCAAGGCCGGCGACACGCGCGCGTTCGAGGCGCTCGTCCGCCGCTATCGCAAGCGGATCTTCGCGCTCGCCCTGCACATCTCCGGATCGGCTTGCGAGGCCGACGACATCACCCAGGAAGTGTTCCTGAAGGCGTTCCGCGCGCTCCGGCAGTTCGAGGGCCGCAGCCAGTTCTTCACGTGGGTGTACCGGATGACGGTCAACCGCTCGCTCAACGCGCGCCGCGATCGCGCGCGCCGCGGCGAGGACACGCTCGACGACCCTCGTCTCGAGCTCGCCGTGGCGGTCGACGCGCGCGATAACCCCGGACGCGCCGCCGAGCTGCGCCAGACCTACGCGCGCCTGCTGCGCGCGCTCGACTCGCTGCCGGTCGACATGAAGACGACCGTCGTCCTCGTGTCGCTGCAGGGCATGTCGCACGGCGAGGCCGCGGTGATCCAGAAGGTCAGCGACGGCACGATCGCGTGGCGCATGCACGAGGCCCGCCGCCGCCTCCACGACGCGATGGCGCCCGAGCGGCTGCCGCGCAAGCGCGGCGAGCTGTCGGCGGACTTCACGCGCGTGCTGTCCGAGCTCGGCCTGCCGATCTTGCCGGCGAAGGCCTAGCCGATCCCTGACGAAAACTGGCCCAGACGGGCCAGCCGGGCGACGACCGTACCCGGAGGAGTCGGTCATGCGCCATCCGAAGCTCTGGGTGCTCGCCGCGGTCGCCGTGGTTGCCACGAACGCGCGCGCGGGCGGGATGTACGAGGTCCGAGGCGTCGACGTCGGCGCGACCGGCGAGGTCACGACGATCCGGCTGCACACCGCGAAGTCGGCCTCGTTCTCGGTGTACACGCTCGAGCGGCCGACGCGGGTCGTCGTCGATGTCGCGCGCGCGCGGCTGTCGGAGGCGCTCGCGCATCACGAGACCGCGACGGTGCTGACGCCGAACACGTGGGGCGTCAGCACGATCGCGCTGACGCAGCTCGAGGACGCCGGCGCGCTGGTGCGGGTCAGCGTGACGCTCGCGCGGCCGGGCCGCTACGACGTGAAGGCCGAGGGAGACGATATCGTCGTCGTCGTCACCGCGCGCGATCCGGCGCCGGTCACGCGTCGGCCCGTCAGACCATCTCGCCTGCCAGGTACCACGCCGTCGGGAGCGACAGCGCGAGGTAGAGCACCACCAGCACCCAGTACAGGACGGGTTCGTCGGCGCGTCGATAGTGGTAGACCTGCCCAGCGCCGCCGATGGTTGCGATCCAGCCCAGCCGAAGCGCCTGCACCGTGTACGCGATGGCGGCCAGGGCACAGGCGAGCAGCAGCGACCTGACCGCCCACCGCATCACGGGCTGCCCGTCGAATGCCATGGCCAGCACGCCGACGAACAGCGTGGCAATCGCCAGCCCTGCCAGCGGCAGGCTGACCGGATTGCGCGGGGGTCGCGGGTGGCGATTGCGCTTCAAGGGGGCCGTCGGCTCACGGTGCGCTGGTGTGGTCACGGATTTTTCGCAACACTTCTTGGATGACGTCGTACTCGAAGACCTGCTCGGCGAGCAGCTTCTTCAGCCGCGCATATTCCGCCTCAAGCTCCTTCAAGCGCTTGG
>JBLMXA010000080.1:0-21250 GCA_050257515.1 Acidobacteriota bacterium
GGTGCGCGCCCTCGTCGAGCCCCAGGTCGTCGAGGTCGATCACTGGCGCTTCAGCCACGCGTCGAGCGTCCCGAAGCGATCGACCGCGCGCTCGAGCAGCGCGTAGCCGCTCGTCCGGCCGGGCACCCACTGCTTGAGGCCCTCCATGTCGAGCAGCGGCCGCACCTGCGGATCGTCGTACGACATCGCGAGCAGCAGCTCGCGGAGCTTCGCGATCTGTGCCGCCGGCGCGCCGTCGATCACCGTCATGTTGCAGTGGTCGTACGCGCCGGTGTGGTGGACGACGCGCGTCGCGTTCGGCGCGAGCAGGCCCTCGCGCGAGAACGCGAGCCGGTTGCCGTCGATGATGCAGGCCGCGTCGACCGTGCCGGCGAGCAGCGCGTTGACCGCGTCGCGCTCGCCGCCGATGTGATCGCCGTGCTTGCCGACGAGCACGTCGTGGCGGACGACCTCGATGTCGCGGCCCGGCTCGACGCCGGCCTCGGCGAACGCGAGCAGCGGGATCAGCGTCGCCTGCGGCGAGTCCGCCGCGCCGACGCCGACGCGCTTGCCGCGCAGCTCGGCGTGCGACTTCACCGGCGACTCCGCGCGCACGAGCACGACGCTCGTCAGGTCGCGGTCGGTGTCGCGCATCGCGATCGCCTGGACGTCGCGGCCGCGCGCGCGGGCGAGCCGCGCCGCCTCGATCCACGCGAGCGGCGAGTTCCACGCGACGTGAATCTCGCCGCGCAGGTGCGCCTCGACCTGGCGTTCGTAGTTCGTGAACAGCACGTAGTCGAACGGCAGCCCGCGCGCCGCGAAGTACGCCTGGAAGCCGTCCCAGATCGGGACGACCTTCGCGTCGTACGCGACCGCGCCGAGGATCAATGGAGTGGTCATGGCTTGCCTAGAACAGCGGCAGGCCGCACACGGCCTTGCCGATGAAGTCGTAGAGCACGTCGGTGGTCGGCCCCATCACCAGCGCGGCGCGCGCGTCGCGGAACACGCGCTCGACCGCGAGATCCTTGCGGTACGCGGCACCGCCGCACACGCGCATCGCGAGATCGGTGACCTCGGTCGCCGACTCGCCCGCCGCCGCCTTGCTCTCGAGCACGCGCAGCGTCGCGTCGCCGCGGCCGCCCTCGATCGCGGCAAGCGTGTCGGCGAGCAGCGCCTTGATCTTGTCGGTCTCGATCCGCATGCGCGCGACGAACGCGCGCGCAGTCGGCAGATCGGCGATCGCATGCCCCGCGTGCTCGAACTTGGTCGCACCCGCGTGCTGCGCCGTGCGCGCGACCGCGGCCTCCATCAGCCCCGCCGACACCGCGCACGACAGCGTGTTGAACCACGGCAGCACGAGCCCGAGCATGAGGTCGAAGCCGCCGCCGTCCATGCCGAGCCGGCTCGTCGCGGGCACGCGCACGCCCTCGGCGGTCACCGGCGCGGAGTCGTTGCCGCGGAGCCCCAGGCCGTCGAAGCTGGCGTCGAGGCGGAGCCCGGCGGCCGTACGCGGCACGAGCCACAGCGTCGACACGCCCTGCGCGCCGAGCGGCTTGCTCGACCACACGTAGCTGTCGGCGTGGTGCGCCGACGTCACGAAGCTCTTCTTGCCGGTCAGCCGCACGTCCTTGCCGTCGGCGACGGCGGTGCCGAGCGACGCCCAGAACTGGCTGCGCGAGCCCGGCTCGCTGAACGCGAGCGTCGTCAGGTGCTTGCCGGCGGCGATCGCCTCGCGGATCTCGCGCGCGCCATGCTGCTCGATCACGGCGGTGCCGCAGTAGTGCATGCACGCGATCATCGCGGTCGAGCCGCACTCGCGTGCGAGCCGCTCGACGACGTGCGCGGCCTCGCGCAGGCCCTTGCCGTGTCCGCCGACCTCCGGCGAGCTGACGAGCGCGAGCAGGCCGGTCTCGGCGAGCGCGCGCATCGCGGCGGTGGGGAACGCGCCGCGGTCCGTCTCCGCAGCATGTGCGGCGGCGGTGGCGGCAACCTTGTCGGCGAGCGACACGTGATCGTAGGTGGTCATGGCGTCGCGGACCGTAACCGAAACGCCCGCACCGCGCATTCCATCCGGATCGGAACTCAGAATACCGCGCCGACGTTCGCGACGAGCCCGATCGTGCGGTCGCCGCCGGTGTCGGCGTCCGCGCGCGCGCCGACGAACATCGCGAAGTGGCCGACGTCGAGGTAGCCGCCGCCGCCGAGCGCTCCCGCGAGCGCGGTCGAGCGCTCCTTGACGATGATGCACGGCGAGCCGACATCCTCGTCGTCGAACAGGCTGCCGCCGCCGCCGCACAGCTCGTTCGTACGCAGCCACGCGAGGCCGGCGCCCGCGGTCGCGAGCCAGCCGAAGCGCGCCGGCCCCCACCTCGCCGGCGTCGTGCGCGCGAGCAGCTCGGGGATGAAGGTCCACGGCACCTCGCGCTCGATCGGATAGCCGTCCATGCGCGCCTCGCGCAGCGGCATGGCGACGAGATCGGTGAGCCTCACGCCGACGCCGAGGTTCGGCGAGATCCAGCGCGCCGCCGCGAGCTCGATCCCGCCGTCGGCGGTGCCGTACCGGGTGCCGCTCAGGTCGACGCTGCCGCCGCCGACCTCGGCACCGAGCGTCACCTGCGTCGGCTCGGCGCCGGCCGTCGACGCCCACAGCCACATCACGATCGGCCACGCGCTCGCTCGCATCGCGACGCCCTCGTTCAAGGGCCGGACCATCGCCGCAAGCCCGCGATCTGCGCCGGCGTGAGGCTCGTTCGTCAGCCTGCGTTCACGCCGATCGTGAACGCCGATCCAGGATCAATCGGCGCTGCCCTCGTCGGCCGCACCCGCCATCGCGCCGCTGCCCCACTTGCCGCGCATCTGCGCGCGCCGCGCTCGCATCGCCGCCGCGAGCTCGTCGATCGAGATCTCGCCGTCGTGGTCGGTGTCGACCGCCGCGGCGTCGTCGAAGTGCATGCGGCCGGACGCGGCCTTCAGCTCGTCGACCGTGAGCTTGCCGTCGCCGTTGGTGTCGAGCCGCTTCTTCATCGCCTCGAGCCGCTCGAGCCGGCGCGCCTGGCGATCGGCGGGCGACATGTCGACGGCGGGCGGCAGCCCGGGCGGTGCGGCCGGCGCCGAGGTGTCCGCCGGCTTGTCCGACTTGCAGGCGGCGACGAGGCACAGCGTCAGGACGATCCGGCGGACCATGCTATGCAGCATAGATGGCCGGGGCGCCCTACGTCGACCCTCCTGACAAGGAGGGCGAGCCGCCGCGCGAGAAGCGCCGGCTCGCGGTGCTGTGGCGGCTCACCGCGCTGCTGCGTCCGCACCGCGGGCGGTTCTTGCTCGCGGTCGTCACGCTGGTGTGCGCGTCGGGCATCACGCTCGTGTACCCGCAGGCCGCTCGCTACGCGATCGACACCGGCATGCACGGCAAGGACACCCACGATCTCGATCTGATCGTCGGCGGGCTGTGCGCGCTGTTCGTGGTCAACGCGGGCTTCGTGTGGCTGCGCCACTACAGCATCAGCTGGCTCGGCGAGCGCGTCGTCGCCGACCTGCGCGGCCTGGTCGTCGATCGGCTGGTCACGCTGCCGCTCGCGTGGTTCCACGAGCGCCGCTCCGGCGAGCTCGTCGGCCGGCTCGCGTCGGACGTCACCGTCATCGAGGACGTCGTCGGCAGTCAGCTGTCGATCGCGACGCGCAACGCGGTCCAGATGGCGGGCGCGCTCGTGATGCTGTTCGTCATCGACGTCAAGCTGACCCTGCTGATGCTCTCGATCGTGCCGCCGATCGTGCTCGCGACGATGGTGTTCGGCCGCAAGATCCGCAAGATGACGCGCGGCGTCCAGGACAAGCTCGCGCAGGTCTCGGGCGAGGTCCAGGAATCGATCGGCGCGATCGCGACCGTGCAGGCGTTCGCGCGCGAGCCGCACGAGGCGAGGCGCTACCGCAGCGGCGTAGAGGGCGCGTTCGAGAAGACGCTCGAGCTCGTGCGCTGGCGCGCGTGGTTCTTCGCGACCGCGATGACCTCGGGTTACGCCGGCGTCGCGATCGTCGTGTGGCTCGGCGGCCGCGCGCTGATCCACGGCGAGCTGACCGCCGGCGATCTGACGTCGTTCTTCCTGTACACGTTCATCGTCGCCGGTGCGGTCGCCGATCTCGCGGGCCTGTGGGGCTCGCTGCAGCGCGCCGCCGGCGCGACCGACCGGCTGTTCGCGGTGATCGACACGGTGCCCGCGATCCGCGATCCCGACGTGGCCACGCCGCTGCCCGCGGGCGCCGGCGCGATCCGCTTCGAGGCGGTGTCGTTCGCGTATCCGTCGCGCCGCGCGCAGCCGGTGCTGCAGGACGTCGAGCTCGACATCCGCCCCGGTGAGGTCGTGGCGCTCGTCGGACCTTCGGGCGCGGGCAAGTCGACGATCCTGTCGCTGCTCTATCGCTTCTACGACGTCGACGCCGGCCGCGTGCTGTTCGAGGGCGTCGACGTCCGCGAGCTGCCACTGGCCGAGCTGCGCCGCGCGCTCGCGATCGTCGCCCAGGAGCCGGTGCTGTGGGCGGGCTCGATCCGCGACAACATCGCGTACGGCCGCGACGGCGTCACCGACGCCGAGATCGAGCAGGCCGCGCGCGACGCGAACGCGCACGACTTCATCACCGGCTTCCCCGACGGCTACGCCACCGTGATCGGCGAGCGCGGCACGAAGCTGTCGGGCGGCCAGAAGCAGCGCATCGCGCTCGCCCGCGCACTGGTCGCGAACCCGCGCGTGCTGATCCTCGACGAGGCGACCTCCAACCTCGACGCCGAGAGCGAGGCCGCCGTCCAGCAGGCGCTCGCGCGCGTGCGCGCCGGCCGCACCACGATCGTCGTCGCCCATCGCCTGAGCACCGTGCGCGACGCCGATCGCATCGTCGTCATCGAGGGTGCGACGATCGTCGAGCAGGGCGGCCACGACGAGCTGATGGACCGCCGCGGCACCTACCGCCGCCTCGTCGAGCACCAGCTGATCGCCGACCGCGCGGCGTCGTAGGTCACGCGAGCCTTCGGGTGTCGCCCTTCGCCATCGTCACCGGCATCACGCAGCGGTCGTCGAGCAGCAGGCCATCGGCTCCGGTGTCGAGCATGGCCCACCCGGATCGCGTCGGCACGCGGACGAGCACGCCGCGGCCGCACGGCACGTCCGGACACGCGACCAGGAGCCAGATCGCCTTGCGCTGCTCGTAGTGGCCGTACACGCCGGAGACGCCGACGACGTCGCACCACGGACAGCGGAACGTCACCCTCGGCTCCTCGTCGCCTCGCTTCCACAGCTGCGCCGTCACGGAAGCGCCATCGTGCCCGAGCCCGGCGTTCGGCAATGCGGCCGAGATCACGCGACGGAGATGTCGCGATCGTTGCCAGCTACACGCACTCGGGGCTTGAAGATCGTCCGGCAGCGACCAGACCCGGTCGAGTCATCCGCTCGCGTCGGTCGTCGTGGCAAGGCGCAACACGCGGCGGCGTGTATGTGACATCGTCGCCGATCACGACGCCGCGGCGGTGGCCGCGGGCTGTCCGGCGGCGGCGCGCCGCGCCTGGGACACGAGCGCGGTCCGCAGCTGCGCTTGCAGCGTGGGGCGCTCGTCGAGCATCGCGAGCACCCGGTCGCGGCCCTGGCCGAGCTTCTCGCCCTCGTACGAGTACCAGGTGCCCGACTTCTCGACGAGCCCGAGCTTCTCGGCGGTGTCGACGAGCTCGCCGAGCTTGTTGACGCCGGTGCCGTACAGGATCTCGAACTCGGCCTCGCGGAACGGCGGCGCGAGCTTGTTCTTGACCACCTTCACCTTGACCTCGCTCCCGATCGACTCCTCGCCGCGCTTGATCGCCTTCTTGCGGCGGATGTCGAGGCGCACCGAGCAGTAGAACTTGAGCGCGTTGCCGCCGGTGGTGGTCTCGGGATTGCCGTAGACGACCCCGATCTTCTGGCGGAGCTGGTTGATGAAGATCACGACCGTCTTCGTCTTCGAGATCACCGCGGTCAGCTTGCGCAGGGCCTGGCTCATCAGCCGCGCCTGCAGGCCCATGTGCGAATCGCCCATGTCGCCATCGATCTCGGCGCGCGGGGTGAGCGCGGCGACCGAATCGACGACGATCAGATCGATCGCGCCGGTGCGCACGAGCGTGTCGGCGATCTCGAGCGCCTGCTCGCCGCAGTCCGGCTGAGACACGAGCAGGTCGTCGAGCTCGACGCCGAGCCGGCGCGCGTACTCGGTGTCGAGCGCGTGCTCGGCATCGATGAACGCGCACACGCCGCCGGCGCGCTGCGCCTCGGCGATCGCGTGCAGCGTCAGCGTCGTCTTGCCCGACGACTCCGGGCCGTAGATCTCGACGATGCGGCCGCGCGGTAAGCCGCCGCAGCCGAGCGCGACGCCGAGCGCGACCGAGCCGGTCGGGATCACCTCGACCTGCTGCACCTCGCTGCCGTCGAGCCGCATGATCGAACCCGAGCCGAACTGCTTGTGGATCGCGCGCACGGCCTCGGCGATGGACTTGTTCTTCTTCTCTTGAGCCGACATGAAAGCCTCCGCACCGGCGCCTTCCACGCGCCGTGCCACGCGCAAGCGCGCGGATCCACACGCGCGCGTGTCCGGTTCGTCCGGCACGCGGACGGCATCGTCCGAGTGGCGGACGCGGGCGGACTCTCACATGACGACGAACATCAGCGGGAACGTCGTCGTCTCGGAGAACGGCAGCGTCACCGTGCTGTAGTCGCCCTGCGGCGCGTTCGGGAAGCCGGACCGCGAGGTGATGCCGAACACGTAACGGTGCCCGGTCATCAGCAAGCCGCCGTCCACGTCGACGCGCGGCGACAGCACCTGGTAGCGCCGGATCGGGGTCATTGCGCTCGAAGCTACCTCGTACAGCGTGACGACCCAGTCATCGGCGCCCAGCGTCAGGTTCGCCGTGCTCGCCTCCGCAGTCCACTTGAGCGTGATCGTCGACGCGCTCGCCGGGATCTGCTGGTTGTCCAGGCTGCCCGTCATCAGCGTCATGCCGCCGAGCGTGACCGACTCGGCGAGCGGCGCCGCGAACGTCAGCGTCTTGGCCGTGCCGAGCGTCTGGATCGTGTTCGTCACGGTGACGCCATTCGAGGTGCGCGGCGCCTGATACGCGGCGAGCAGCATGCGCGGCAGCTTGACCTGCGTCGTCGGCGGATCGTTGACCGAGATCGAGATCGGAGCAGACGTCGTGTTGTCCTCGACGTAGAGCTGGATCAGCGACGTGGTGTCGACCCCATCGGGCGACGGCACGAACGGCGCGATGTACGGGCTCGGCAGGATCCCGTACTCGAGGTGGAAGCTGCAGCACGTGCCACCGAGCGACGACACGCCGCCGAAGCGCGGCTGGTTGATCGGGGTCGCCCAGTTGATGCCGCTGACGCCGGCCGTCGTGGTCACCCACGCGGGCTTCACGGTCGTCAGGGCGCCGGCGGTCAGATCGGCCTGCGTCCACGCGTGACCGATCGAGCCGTCGATCTTCTGCGTCGGGCTGTTGGTGATGATCCGGTAGTCGTACAGCAGCGCCCAGTCTCCCTGGGCGACCGTCGGTGTCCCGAGCGGGCCGAGGATCGGCTTGGCGTGTTGTGCGTAGTGAAACGTGACCTCGGCGTTCCCGGCCAGATCGGCCTGAGCGTTCGTCTCCGTGAACGCGCCCGACGTCATCACGCGCGGATTGGCGATGACGATCCCCGTGCCCTGCGCCTGGAAATCCCAGCCGCTGCCCGCCGGCGGCGGCGCATCGCCCGGGCGCGCCAGCCACGGCAGCACGAGGTGCGCGCTGTTCGCGGTCCACTGGATCTCGGTCGGCACCGGATCGAAGTCGCTCGTGACGACCAGCCGCCACGGGTTGCCGGGCAGGTTCGAAGGGACGACGAACGAGCGCATGGTCGCGTCGTAGTCCGCCGGCTGGAGCGCGCCGGGCATCGGACCGGTCTGGATCGTCGGTGGCGGATCGATCGCGACCGGCGCGCCCTGGATGGCCGTGCCCGATGTATCGGTCGTGCCGACCTGCCGCTCGAACACCATCCGCACGACGAGCGCGTCCGGGATGTCCGGCGGCGGCGGCGGCGCGTCGATGCCACGGGTCTGCTGCAGCCCGAATACCCAGTTGCAGCCCGTCGCCGCGACGAGCAGGGGCAGCGCAGTCCACCTCATGCGCGCGATCGTGGCACGTCCCGCGCGAAGGAAACAACTCCGTGGCGGACGCGGTGTTACTTGCGCCACTCCGCGGCGAGCGCACAGCCGGGCAGGCCGACCCGGCGGGCCTCGTCCTCGAGCGCCTTGGCCTTCGCCTCGCCGGTCAGCGGCTGGATGTGTACGAGGAAGTCGCGGCCCTCGTTCGTCTTGATGTGCGGGCCGAGCCACATCGCGATCAGCGGGATTCGCTGGTCGTCGGCGATCTTGTCGGCGCCGGACAGCTTGACGGCGTCGCACAGGTTCGTGATGTCGAGCCGGTAGGCATCGCCGAACTCGTTTCGGGCCGGTGCCTGTTCGCCACGGTGACACCCGACGAGCGCGAGCGCGAGCAGTAGCCACTTCATCGCCGACAGGTATGCACTTTCGGACGAAGATTGGCTAGATTGCGCCCATGGCATACGTCGTGGCTGACCCGTGTGTGAAGTGCAAGTACACCGACTGCGTCGCGGTGTGCCCGGTCGACTGCTTCTACGAGGGCAAGAACTCGCTCGCGATCAACCCCGACGAGTGCATCGACTGCGGTGCGTGCGAGCCCGAGTGCCCGACCACCGCGATCTTCGAGGAGAGCGAGCTCCCCGCGAAGTGGAACATCTACAAGGACATCAACGCGCTCGTCAGCGGCGCGAAGAAGGCGAGCGAGCTCGACACCGCGTCGTGGCCCGAGCACCTGAAGACGCAGGCCGTCAGCGCCGAGACCTGGCCGAACATCACCGAGCAGAAGAAGGCGCTCCCCGGCGCGGACGACGCGGCGAAGGAAGAGAACAAGATCAGCGCGCTCACGCTCGAGCCCGGCGGCGAGTGAAACGGCTGCGGAGCGCTATCGCTTCGTTGTCGCTCCGCTTCCGGTCCTCGCGTACTGGAGTACGCCCCGGTCCGGTTCTCGCTCCGCCTCGCGCTAGCGCTTCCTCGCTCGTTTCACTGGCAGCTAGGTCTTCTTGAACTTCGCGGTGTCGCCGGCGTGCTCGCCGTGCGCCACCAGCACCGAGCACGGCGCGTGGCGGATCGTGCTCTCGGCGACGCTGCCGAGCAGCAACCGGCGGAACCCGCGGTGGCCGTGCGTGCCGATCGCGATCAGATCGTGGCCGCCGCGCTCGGCCGCGTGCGTGATCACCGATGCCGGCGGGCCCTGGACGAGCTCGACGTGCAGCGGGTGGCCGAGATCACCGTGGCTCGCGACCAGCTGATCGGCCTGCGCCTTGGCCGCGTTCAGCACGGCGTCGCGCACCGTCGACCACGGGAACCTCGCCGAGCCGAGGATGTTCGCGCCCCACGATCCGGCGGGCAGCTGCCACGCGTGGATGATGTCGATCGTGGTGCCGACCGGCGTCAGCGACGCGGCGTTGCGCAGCGCGCGCGCGGCGGCGGGCGAGAAGTCGGTCGCGACGAGCGGGCGCAAGAACGGGCTCGGCCCCGACGTGCCACGGCACACGAGCACGTCGCACGGCGCGTGGCGCAGGATCGCTGTCGCGACGCTGCCGAGCAGGAACCGCGAGATGCCGGTGCGGCCGTGCGTGCCGATCACGATCAGCTCGGACTCGCGCTCCTTCGCGACCTGCGCGACGACCTCGCCCGCGGGGCCCGCGCGGCCGACGATCTCGCACGCGATGCCGCGCTCGACGAACCGGTCCTGGCGCTCGGCGAGCTGCCTGGCCTCCTCGACGCGCATCGCCTCCGACACGCGCCCGAGCTGCTCGAGCATCTCGTTGCCGACGTGCTCGATCGGCACGTCGTCGGTCTGCGCGTGCACGATCACGAGCTTCGCGCCGTGCAGCTGCGCGAGCGCCGCCGCGCGCTCGAGCGCCTGGTCGCTCGGCGTCGACAGATCGACGCCGGCGATGATCGTCGTCAGCTTCATTCGGGCAAGGTCCCGATCGTCAGCGAGCTGACGTCGCCGGTCGTGAGCGTCACCGGCACGCGGCCCTTCCAGGTGACGGCGCCGAGATCGTCGTCGGCGGCCGGCTGCGTCGGCCTGGTGCCGAGCAGCTTCGTGAGGCGCACCTCGAGCGCGTCGATGCCGGCGCCGTCGGTGTGGAAGATGACGTTGAGGCCGATGACCTTGCCGTTCTTCTTGTACGCGGTGAGCGTGGTGTCGCCGATCGCGCCGGCGAGCCCGAGGTCGCGCCACGAGAACGAGTCGTCGGTGTCGAGATCGCCCGACAGCAGCGGCTGCACGCGATCGTAGAGCTTCTGCGCGGGTTGACCGATCGCGCCGAGCGGAACGATCGCGGTGTCCTTGCGATCGATCCACGCCTCGGTGTCGACGTAGCGCTCGAAGTGGACCGAGCACGCGACGCGATCGAACTCGGCGCGCTGGTGGCTCGCCGGGTTCTCCCAGCGGCCGTCCCTGCCGGTGCCCCACGCGCCGATCGCCTCGACGAGCGGCTCGCAGTCGTCACCGAGCAGCGTCGCCGTGACGCCGTCGAGCCGGCTCTGGCCGACGTCCCAGTCGACGCTCACCACGTCGGAGTGCGACGCGATCTCGCTGCGCACCGAGTCGGGCTGGAAGCTGCCGGCCGGCGCGCCGAGCTGCACGCCGTCGAACAGCGAGCCGAGGCTCGCCGGGTCGCTGCCGACGAGCTTCGTCGCGAGGCGAGCGCGCTCGCGCTTCTCGGTGGCCTGGCGCGTCTGCTCCTCCATCTCGCGCATCGCCTCCTCGCGGTCGCGCTCGGCGCGGCCGCGGGAGCTGTCGAGCTCGTCGAGATCGTCGTAGTCGTCGTGCGCGGTCGCGTGCTTGGCGCGATGGGCATCGCGGATGGCGAGGCCGAACGGCACGGCGCACAGCAGGGACATGACGATCACCGAGGGAGGGATGCGCATCCGGCTGACGCTATCACCGAACAATTCGGAGTCAACGCTGATCAGAAGCACGCGTTCGCGGCACGCGGCGTGCCGAGGTTGGTGTCGTCGCCGTAGGGTGTCACCGCGGTGCAACGGTCGGGGACGAGCTGCATCGAGGCACCGGCCGGCGCGGTGGTCCAGGTCACCGCATCGAGCACGCTCTCGCCGGCGAGCACGCGCACGTCTCCGGCGGTGTCGACGAGCGACAGCCCGAACGTGGCATCGACCGCCGGCAAGCCGCCGTTGGTCGCAGGATCTGCGGACCGCGCGAACAGTCCAAAGCCTCCGGACGGCACGGGCTTGCAGACAGTCGCATGGACCGCGTCGGGTGAGCGCGAGTCGCCGACGCGGTCGAGTGCGAGCGCGTTGAGATCGAAGTCGGTCGGGCCGAGGTTCGTGACCTCGACCCATTCCTCGTACGGCTGCGCGCGCGGGTGCGCCATGACCTCGCTGATCGCGAGCTGGCCGGGTGCCGGCGCGCGGATCGCGCGCGCGACGCCGGCCTCGAGGCACTCGCCGGCCGGTGGCACGAGCGGGCAGCTCGCGTTCGGCGCGCCCGGCGTGCCGAGGTCGCCGTCGCCGTACGGGGTGGTCGCGTCGCACCAGCTCGACGCATCGTCGTTCGCGAGCGCGTCGAGCGCGCGCGGATCGAGCTGGAGCGCGGCGCCGGGCGTCGAGCGCGTCCACTGCACGGCATCGATCACCGCGCCGCCGGCGAGCACGCGTGCATCGCCGGGCGCGGACGGCGAGCCGGCGACGAGCGCGAAGCGAAACGTGCCGGCGAGCGGCGGCAGGCCGCCGTTGGCGCCGGAGGTCTTGCCGAACACGACGCGGTCGCCGGCGGCGACGTGCACGCATGCATCGGCGGCGAGCACGTCGGGCGCGAGCGCGTCGTGGATCCGATCGAGCGCGATGCCGTTGAGATCGACGTCGGCGAGCGCGACGACCTCCAGCCACTCGCCGGCGGCATCCGGCACGCGCGACGGGCTGGGCATCAGCTCGTCGATCACGAGCTGGCCCGGCTGCGGCGCGACGATCGCGCGCACGCCACCGGCGTCGCGACACTGGCCGGCGGGGATGCAGTCGCTCGGCGCGCGCGGCGTGCCGAAGTTGCCGGGCGACAGCTCGGTGATCGCGTCGCACCAGCTCGCCGGATCGGCCGCGAGCGCGGCGCTCGGCGGCGCGGCCGCCGTCAGCTCGCGCGAGTGACCCGGCGCGCTCGGGCCGTACGCGAGCGACGAGATCTCGGTCGAGCCGCAGCGCAGCGCGAGCGTGCCGCCGCCGCCGGTCGCGAACGTGCCGAGCTCGTCGCCGTAGCCGTAGTCGAGCAGCGGCGCGAGCTCGCCGGGCGCGGAGTCGCCGAGCGTCGCGTACGCGTGCGACGCGACCGCGAGCGAGCCGATGCGGTGCTTCGCGGTGGTGCCGTCGGGTCGGACGTGGACGAGCTCGAGGCCGGCGAGCTCGAGGGCACGATCGCTGGTGTTGTAGAGCTCGAGCCACTGGTGGCCGGCGACGCCTCCGCCCTTGTAGCTGGCGAACAGCTCGCTGATCACGAGCTCGCCCGGAGCGATCGGCTCGGCGCACGTCGGGGCGGAGGGGCTGCACGCGGCGGACAGGACGATCACGATCGGCCATCGCATGCCGGGCTTATCGGCCGGTGCGCGCGGCGGTTGCGTGCGGTCCGGAGTGGCCCGAAATCACCCGTCCAGCGAGGCCGGACCGGACCCGTAGTACATGAGCACCAGCGCGCCGCCCATCATCGACAGGTTCTTCATGAACATGACCTTCTGCATCGACGCGATCTGCGGATCGGCGACGCTCCAGAAGCGGTGCATGACGAGCGTCACCGGGACGAGGAACAGCAGCAGCAGGAACGCGCCGAAGCGCGCACGGTAGCCGAGCAGCACGCTCACGCCGCCGACGAGCGCGAGAATTCCAGCCGCGGGCACCAGCACCGTCGCGAGGGGCACACCGTGCGCTGCCGCCGCATCGATCGTGCCGCTCGTGAAGTGCGAGAACGCGCTCGTGATGAAGATCAGCGAGAACAGGACCCGTCCGATCGGGACAATTGCGCGCATGGGGACCTCGAACGCGGCCGCTGCAACGGCCATGCCCGCATGTCATGATCGCCGGGTGACGGAGCCTCGTGTCGTCGGTGAGGTGTCGGCGGACGTGCTCCTCCGGATCGCGCTCGCGTCGCAGCTGCGCTCGCTCGAGGACGTGCTGGCGTGGGCGCGCGCGACCGCGGCGACGCTCGAGGACGTGATCGTGCAGGACGAATTCACGCACGACGTGCTCGTGCGCGGTCCGGCGCCCGCGTACCTGTGCTTCGACACGACGTGACTGGGCGCGGTCAACGCGGTCTCCGTGTGGGACCACCGCCCGAGCGCCGACGAGCTGCTCGACGATCGCGTCACGCGCGGCTGGGTCGCGACGCCGACCGGAACCGTCGACGGGCCGCAGGTTCTCGGCCATGCGGCGTGCCGCTTTCGATAAGATCTCCTCAGCTCGTGCTCGTCCTCGTCCTCGTGCTCGTACTCGATCTGGTGGGCTGCGCCGGCGGCCACGGCACGCCTCGCCTCGACGGGCCGCCCACACCCGACGCGCCCGCGATCGACGCCGCGATCGACGCGCCGAAGCCGTATCGCCACACGATCGTGATCGACGGCATGGACGACTTCGCGCCGGCCGACACGTTCGCGACCACGTCGTCGCCGTCGTACGCCGCGCGCATCACCTGGGACGATCACTTCGTCTACGTCGGCTACTCGGGGCCCGACCTCGCGACGACGACGACCGACGCCAGCTCGAAGTGGCTGTTCGTCTACTTCGATCTCGATCCGGGCGCGGGCACCGGGGCGGCGACGAGCCTGACCTACAACACGCAGCACGCGACGTTCCCGACCGGCTTCGGCGCCGAGCTCTACGCGCGCTACAAGTGCGACGACACGTTCGTGTCGCTGGAGCGCTACGACGCGGGCTCGTCGTCGTGGACGACGGTGTCGCCGACACCGCTCTACGCGCAGGGCGGCCCGTACGTCGAGCTCGCGATCCCGCTCGCCGAGCTCGGCGCCGGCGCGAAGCTCGGCATCGTGACCTGGATGATCAACGAGAAGGCGCTCGCCGAAGGCAGCTACGCCGGCCTCTACGCCGACAACTTCACCGACGGCTACGCGATGAACCTGCCGCTCGCGCACTACCTGCTCGCCGACTTCACGTCGCCGCGCGCGCCCAACGATCAACGCGCGGAGCAGTAGATGCCCTTGTTCGTGTTCGTGCCGCCGTAGCGCTGCGACGCGAAGTAGAACACCAGGCCGTCGGGCGACAGCCACGGGTCCTCGAGCTCGGTGGTGCCGAAATCGGTGACCTGCGCGGGCGAGGTCCAGGCCGACGAGGTGTCGGCGCGGGTGGCCGTGTAGACGTACGTCGTGGTGCCGCTGCGGTTCGAGGCGAAGTAGGTCGTCTTGCAGTCGCTCGTCAGGAACGTCGAGATCTCGTTCGCGGTCGAGTTGAGCTCGGTCGCCGGCACCGCCGCGCCGCCGCCGAGCTGGCCCTCGAACAGGTCCTGGCCGTTCGCCGCGGTGCCGCGGCTCACCATGTAGTAGCCGTTGTCGCAGACCGCGAGCCACTTCTCGTAGTCCGCCGTGTTGACCTCCGCCAGCGGCTGCGGCGTCGACCACGCCTGGCCGACCGCGGTGCGCGTGGCGTAGTAGATGTCTCCGCCGCGGCCGAAGTAGATCGTCTTGTCGTCCGGCGCGAGCCGCGGGCTCTCCTCGGCCGGCGGCGTCGTGCCGCCGACGTTGAAGGTCGCGTCGAGCTTGGCCGGTGCGCCCCACGCGTCGGCCGGCGTCGCGCGCGTCATCAGCCACAGCTGCTTCACGCCGAGCGTCGCGTCGACCTCGCCGAAGTACAGCTCGGTCTGCCGCGAGTTCAGCGTGTCGTCGTCGATGTTAAGCGTCGAGTCCGAAGCGCCGGGCACGCCGACCGGCGGGCCCCACGCGGGCAGCGCGTCGATCGCGGCGTCCGCAGGCCTTGCATCGCTGCCGAGCTGGGCGTCGGGCGGCTTGCCCGACGCGTCCGACGGCGTGTCGCCGAGGTGAGCGTTGCATGCGCAGAGCAGCAAGGCCCCCAGGACGAAACGACTGCCCATGGTCTCATCATAACCGACAGCGTCGGTGAATCGCCGAGAAAGTGAGATGTGAGCGACTTCACCGCTGACACCGGTTGCCCCAGGGCAATGTGCCCCGACTGTATTTTGTTTTCACGGCAGCGCGACTACACGCTCCCGCGGATCGCGGCGTAAATTCATGGCAATCGGTCTGGTCCCGCGTTTGCTCACGGCTTGCCCAGGCTTGAGGAGGATCGATATGAAGCTTCGCAATGGTCTAGGTAGTCTCGCGCTGGCCCTGTCGCTCGCGGCGGGCGCGGGTGGATGCATGGTCAGCGGCGAGGCGCACGTGCGCGCGCCGGTCGCCGTCGTCGAGGTCGAGTCGGACCCGCCGCCGCCGCGCTACGAAGAGGTCGTCGTGCGCCCGGGGTTCGTGTGGATCCAGGGTCGCTGGAACTGGAACGGCGGCCAGTGGGTGTGGATGGGCGGTCACTACGAGCGCGAGCGCGTCGGCTACATCTGGGCGCCGGGTCGCTGGGAGCGTCGCGGCAACCGCCACGTGTGGGTCGAGGGTGAGTGGCACGCCGGCGCCGGTGCGTCGGGTGGCGTGCAGGTTCGCGATCACCGCTCGCCGCCTCCGCCCGCCGGCGGTGGCGTCGAGGTCCGTGATCACCGCTCGCCGCCTCCGCCCGCCGGCGGTGGCGTCGAGGTCCGTGACCATCGCCATCCGTAGCGTATAGTCGCGGCGTGCGAAGTCTCGGGGTAGTCGCTCTCGTCCTCGTCGGCGCGTGCAGCAAGGGCTCGTCGGCGACGCCGCAGAAGCAGCCCCTCCCGAGCGTCGCGCCCAAGCACGTCGATCCGGCGATGCTCGCCGCGCCGGCGCTGTACCAGCAGATGTGCTCGCCGTGTCACGGCGCCGACGCCAAGGGCTACAAGGCCGATCACGCGCCGTCGCTCGTCAACGCGACGTTCCTCGAGAGCGCGACCGACGAGTACATCCACAGGGCGATCGCGCTCGGCCGCCCGGGCACGTCGATGGCGGCGTACGCGAAGGAGAGCGGCGGCCCGCTCCACCAGCCCGACATCGACAAGCTCGTCGCGTGGCTGCGCGCGCAGGGCTCGCCGGTCAAGCAGCTGCCGGCCGCCGCGCCCGGCGACGCGAAGCAGGGCGCGGTGCTCTACGAGAAGGACTGCCAGAAGTGCCACGGCACGGCGATGACGCGCGGCGAGGGCGTCTACCTCGCGAACCCGCGCTTCCTCGAGAGCGCCACCGACTCGTACATCCGTTACGCGATCGTGCACGGCCGGCCCGGCACGCCGATGGAGCCGTGGCAGGGCAAGCTGTCGGACAAGGACATCGACGACGTCGTCGCGTTCGTGCGCTCGTTCGCGACGCAGACGACCGAGCAGCAGCTGCCGGCGCCGACCGGCAAGGAGCCGCTCGTGCTCAACCCGCACGGCAAGGATCCGGTGTTCACGCTGACCTCCGATCCCGGCAATCCCGACAAGCGCTACGTGTCCGCCGTGCAGGTCAAGAAGGCGCTCGAGGACAAGCGCAAGCTCATCATCATCGACGCGCGGCCGCCGTCGGAGTGGATGCGCGTCCACATCACCGGCGCGGTGTCGATCCCGTATCACGACATGAAGCGCCTCGACGAGATGCCGAAGGACGGCACGTGGGCGGTCGCGTACTGCGCGTGCCCGCACCACCTGTCCGGCATCGTCGTCGACGAGCTGCGTCGCCGCGGCTACGCGCACTCCGCGGTGCTCGACGAGGGCATCCTCGAGTGGCATCGCCGCGGTTATCCCGTCGTCGCCGCGCCGGGCGTCAAGCCACCGCCCAAGGAGCTCGGGCGCTGACTGTTCTCTGCAACCTCGGGTGGGCAGCGACCACCCCTGTCCCCTGTCGCACGCGATAAATCGTTGGAACCGCAAGGGTCCCGCCTGGCAAGCGCCATGCACACCCAGGACGCGCCATGCCATCCGTCCGCGTCGCGCTGCTCGTCGCGCTGTCCGGCTGCACCGCCGCACCCACGGTGCCGAGAGGGCCGGTCGCGACGTCGCTCGACACCGCGGCCGCCGAGGCCGGCGTGCCCGCCGACCTCGTCACCGCGATCGCGGTCGAGGAGGGCGGCATCGAGCTGCCCGCGCTGCGCATGGTCGATCCCGACGACAGCGTGCCGATCGCCGGCGCGCTCGAGCTGCGCCACGGCCGGCTCGACACGCTCGCGCTCGGCGCGCGCCTGCTCGGCACGACCGAGGACGCGCTGCGCGCCGACACCACGCAGGGCACGCGCGCCGGCGCGCTCGTGCTCGCCAAGCTCGGCGCCGAGCACGGCGCGACGTCCGAGCTCGCGAGCTGGCGCGGCGCGCTCGAGGCGATGGCGGGCATGGATGACCTGTCCGCGCACGACTACGCGAGCCGCGTGCTCGCGATCCTCCGCGCCGGTGGCGCGTGGGAAGGCGCCGGCGGCGAGCTGATCCGGCTCGCGCCGCACCCCGAGATCGCGGCCAGCGACACCGTCGAGGACACCGCGCGCATCGAGGCCGCGGCGGCGCCGGACTATCCCGGCGCGATCTGGTTCACGACGAGCTGCACGAACAAGTGCACGGTCGGCCGCCCGCTCGGCAACGCGGCGGTCAACAAGATCGTCATCCACGACACCGAGGGCGGCTGGGACGCGTCGGTGTCGACGCTGCAGTACGACTCGGGCAAGTCGGTGCACTACATCGTCGACGCCGACGGCTCGCGCGTCGGTCAGTTCCGGCCGGAGACCGACACGACGTGGCACGCGGGCAACTACTACTACAACGAGACGTCGATCGGCATCGAGCACGTCGGCTACGCCTCGAAGACGTACAAGGCGGCGCTGTACGAGACGAGCGTCAAGCTCGTCAAGAGCATCCGCAGCCGGTGGAGCGTGCCGCTCGATCGCCACCACATCGTCGGCCACTACCAGATCCCCGACGGCAACGTGGAGGCCGAGAGCTCGCCGCCGTGCATGGACCCGCTCGACACGTGCGAGAACAGCAACACCTACGGCGGCGCGGAGAACCACCGCGATCCGGGCGAGAACTGGCAGTGGTGCGAGTACATGCAGCAGCTCGGCGGCAGCTGCACCTGCAACGACGCGTGGTCGCTGTGGAACTGCACGACCGACGGCACGGAGGCGTGGCGCTGCCACAACGGCACCGTCGAGTCGCAGGTGTGCAACGGCGCGCAGGGCTGCACGGTGATGCCGGTCGGCCAGAACGACGTGTGCGACACCAGCGGCAACACGGGCAGCGGAAGCGGATCGGATCCGGGCTCGGGCTCGGGCTCGGGCTCCGATCCCGGCACCGATCCGGGAATGACCGATCCGGGCGCCGGCGCTCACGGCGGCGGCTGCTCGACCGGCGGCGGCGCCGGTCTCGGCGTGCTGCTCGCGCTCGGCCTCGTGGTTCGCCGCAGACGCTGACGTCGCTACTGGCAGAACGCCTGATCGGCCGGGTAGAACCAGAACCCGCCGAAGCACATCTCGCTGTTCGAGCTCGAGCCGAACGCGACCGTCTGGCCGGTCGTGTTGTCGTACCTGCACGTGATGCCGAGAGTGTCGCCCGCCTGACACGAACCAATCACGGGCCGCAGCGCGATCGCTTTGCTACGCTTGTGCGATGGCCAACATTCGCCATCGCATCGTCCTCGGGATCTCCGTGACGCTGCTCGGCGCGGCGCTGTTCGAGCTGGCGTCGGCGTACATCGTCGACCGCGGCTACGGCAAGATCGCGGCCGCGATCGTCGGCGCGGTCGCGTTCCCGGTCGTGCCCGGGCTGTGGCAGCTTGTCGGTGAGCGGCGCCGGCGCGCGAGGCTCGCCGCCGCGAAGAAGCCGTCGACCTCGACGCTGACCGCCGGCGACCGCTACTGGATGCGGTTCGTCGTCGTCGCGCTCGTCGTGCTCGGACCGATGTTCGCGATCGGCCGGTTCAAGGTGCTCGGCGCGACGTGGCGCCACGGGCTGTGGTTCATCCCGGAGTCGTCGTCGGCCAAGCTGCGCGACTTCAAGGCCGAGGACCACCTGCTCAAGCGCGTGCCGGGCGACGCCGAGCTCGTCGTCGTGTTCCACCAGGATGCCAAAGCGGGTAGTGCGGTGGTCGGCTGGGGCGGCAAGCAGGCCGTGATCGCGGCCGATGGCTCGCTCGACGACGGCGAGCCGATCGACAAGAAGCTCGACGATCTGAACGCGAAGCGCGACAAGCTGCCGTGGCTCGGCGTCGACAAGCTGAGCCAGATCCCGACCGAGGACCAGACGCTCGTGATCGCGACCGACGCGTGGAAGGACAAGGTCGCGCCCGGCACCGGGCCGAGCGACGAGCTGATGGGCGAGCTGCGCCGCGCGCCGCAGGACGCGGTGTTCGTCGCGGCGTTCGCGCCGCGCACGAAGCTCACGCTGCACGACATCGATCCCGACACGATCCGTCACGGCGTCGTGTGGGCGACGATGGACGACAAGGCGCTCGTGATCGCGGGACGCATCGACATGAAGGACGTCGCGGCCGGCGCGAAGCTGCTCGCCGAGGCCAACGACGTGCTCCAGTTCAAGACGGACGACCTCCCGGCGGCGTGCAAGGAGCCGGTCGGCAAGATCGTCGATCGGATCCACCTCGAGCAGAACGGCACGATCCTGACCGGCCGCGCCGAGATCCCGACCGAGGCCCTGATGGGCCTCATGTTCTGCGCGATCAAGTAGGCGGCGCGGTGATCTTGATCTGGACGCTGTCCGCGTCGACCGTGATCTCGGCGCGCTTGAAGCCGTGCGCGGCGAGCACACCGGCGATCGCGGTCTTGCGGTCGTAGTCGCTCGCGAAGTCCGTCGCGAGCACGGCGACCATGTCTGGGCCCGACACCACGTCGGTCAGCTGCTGCATCTGTTCGGGGGTGAGCTCGCAGCCCATCTCGAAGCGGACCATGCGCTGGACCTGGCCGGTGGCTTCCTTGCCGGCGACCGAGATGTGGAGCGCCGAGCCGATGTCGGCCGCGTTGCTGCCGACGTCCTGGATCGAGACCTTGAGCTGGCCGTCGGTCTTCTCGGCGTGCACGGTGCCGTGCACGCCGGCGGCCTCGAGCTGGCCCTGGACATCCTTCTCGATCTCGGACGCGGGCTTGTCGGGATCGATCGACACCCACACGTCGCGGACGACGGCGTAGGCGATGGGCGCGGCGACCGCGACGACGGCGAGCGCGATCAGCGCGGCGAGCGCGGGATGGGACTTGAAGAAGCGCATGCGGGTCTCCTGGGGATGCGGGGCGAGGGCGGCGCGCGTGGCGTCGAGCGTGCGCAGGTTGCGACGCGAGTGCTCGGCGAGCGCGGCGAGATCGCTGGACCACGGATCAGCCACGGGCTACCTCCTCGACGGGGTTGGTGGGGGCAGGGTGAAGGTTCGTGTAGAACCGGCGCAGCCGGTCGCGACCGCGCGCGAGGCGCGTCTTGACCGACGACAGCGAGGCCTCCTGGATCTCCGCGATCTCCTCGATCGTGTAGCCATGGAGCTCGAACAGCACGATCGCCTCGCGCTGGGGCGGCGACAGCGTCGCGAGCGCGGCTTGCGCACGCCGCGCGCTCGCTCGTTCGTCTACCCAGCGCGCGCCATCGTCCCCCGCGGGCTCGGCGTCCTCGGGCGCCTCGCCGGGGAGCCAGCGCCGCCAGAATGCGCGGCGGCATCGCGTGCGGTGCACCGACACGACGACGCTGCACATCCAGGCGCGGAACCGCGCTCGCTCGCGCAGCGTGCCGAGCTTGCGCGCGGCACGCAGCACCGCCTCCTGGAACACGTCGTCGCCCTCGGCGTTCGATCCGGCGATGCGACGCGCGAACAGCTGCACGTCGTCGTGGATCGGCCCGAGCAGCTCTGCCAGCTCGTTCCAGTCGTGGATCGCGGTTTCCATCGGTTCCAACCCGGAGACGCCCGCACGCTAGCCAAAAGTCGCACCCCCGGGGACGCTTTCTCCTTCTTCAACCACGCCCCGATCGGCCCCTAACGATTCCGCAGCCTTGACCGGGGACGCTTTCTCCTTCTTCAACCACGCCCCGGACACGGCTCGAGTCGAGCGGTCCGGCCAGGCGTGTGCGCAGCGA
>JBLMXA010000081.1:0-2738 GCA_050257515.1 Acidobacteriota bacterium
CAGCAGCGTGAACATGCCGCCCAGGTCGATCGGACCATACGGCCCCTTGCCGCCGACCATCGAGATCGTGTTCTTCGGCTGGGGCATCTGCATCATGTTGCCCGTGCCTCTCTCGCCCATCGTCATGTAGCCGGGCACGACGCGCCCGAGCTTGGCGTCGACACCGGAGACGTCTGCACCGATGAGGTTCGCGGCGTCGTGGCCCATCTGGTTCATCATGTGGTGGGTCATGTGGCAGTGCAGCGGCCAGTCGCCGGGGCGCGCGATGAGCTCGATCGTGCGCGTCGAGCCGACAGGTACGAGCACCGTCGTGTCCGGGTGGCGCGCGCTCACCGGGATCGGGCCGCCGTCGGTCGCGACGATCTCGAAGTGATGGCCGTGCAGGTGGATCGGGTGGTGATCCATCGGCCCCAGGTTGCCGAACCGGATGCGCACGAGGTCGCCGGTCTCGGCGACGAGCGGGTCGGTCGCCGGGAACGACTTGCCGTTCATCGTCAGCACGTTGAAGTCGTTCATCGCGAGCGGATCGGCGCGCCGCGTGCCGATCGGCACCTTCCACTCGTGCAGCATGAGCGCGTAGTCGCGCACGCGCGGCTTCTCGGGCGCGCGCGGGTGGACGACGATCATGCCCATCATGCCGAGCGCGATCTGCGTCATCTCGTCGACGTGCGGGTGGTACATGAACGTGCCCGCGCGATCGAGGACGAACTCGTACTTGAACGTCTTGCCGGGCGCGATCGGGTCCTGGGTCAGCCCGCCTACGCCGTCCATGCCGTTGGGCACGAACAGCCCGTGCCAGTGGACCGACGTCGCCTCGCGCAGCTTGTTGGTGACGTAGATGCGCACGCGCTCGCCCTCGGTCGCCTCGAGCACGGGCCCCGGGGTGCGGCCGTTGTAGCCGAACGCCTCGATGGTGAGGCCGGGCGCGATCTCGTGCTGCACGGGCCCGGCGACGAGGTGCCACACCTTGTCGGCCTTCGCGACCTTGGTCTTGGCCGGCGCGAGCACGCTGCCGTTGGGGGCGACGACCGCGAGGCTGTTGCGGGCGGCGAGCAGCGCGCCGGCGCCGAGCGTCCCGCGCAGCACGGTCCTACGGGTGATCGTCATGGGGCTCCTCGGCGAGGGACACGCCGCGGCGGAGCGCGGCGACCTCGGACAGCGCGTTGGCGTAGCGGCGCAGGGCGTCCAGGTACTGGTGGTGGGCGTCGACGAGCTCGCGGCGCGCGACGATGAGCTGGAACGGATCGGCGTCCATCGCGTTGTAGTGGAGCAGGGTCTCGTCGACGATCTGCTGGCGCAGCGGCAGCACGACGTCGTGGAGGTGGCGCGCTTCCTCGTACGCGGCGAGCGCGGTGATCCGCGCGGCTCGCGCCTCGGCGCGCAGCTCGATCGCCGCGGCGGCCAGCTCGTCGCCTGCGCGCGCGAGCTCGGCGTTCGCGCGCGCGCGGGGTCCCTGGTTCTGATCGAACACCGGCAGGCCGAAACGCAGCGCGGGGCCGACCATCCAGCTGTCGTCGTGGTCGATCGCCGACACCCCGACGCCGAGGTCGGGCACGAGCGCGCGCACGCGCTCGTCGCCGGCGCGGTTGCTCGCGGCGTCGACGCGCGCGCGGTCGGCGGCGAGGTCGAGGCTCGCGGTGACCGCGGCGGGCTCGAGATCGTCGAGGGCCGGCGCCGCGGCCGGCGCGGCGGGCAGCGTGCCCGCCGCGAGCCACTTCGTCCGCTGGCCGGACAGCCCGAGCAGGGCGTTCAGCCGCTCGCGGCGGGTCTCGACCGCGGCCTCGGCGCGGCCGACATCGATGCGCGCCTGCTCGCGCGCGTCGCGATCGCGCGCGAGCGCGAGGTCCGACGTGTTGCCGGCGGCGTGCATGCGCTCGCGCAGCGTCGCCGCGGCGTCCGCGGCGTCGAACGCGGTGTGCCGCAGCTCGAGCTCCTGCTGCGCGGCGACCAGGTCGTGGAACGCGATCTCGACGCGCGCGGCGAGCCGCAGCGCGGTGGCGGTGGCGCGGGCGCGGGCGGCGGCGAGGTCGGCGCGCGCGGCGGCGCGGCGGCGCGCGCCGGTGATGAGGTTCAGCACCGGCTGGATCGCGTCGACCTCGTACTCGTGCGAGCTGCCCGCGAAGCGCAGCTGGAGATCGACGTGCATCGCGCCGGGCGCGAGCGCGGTCGCGAGCTCGCTGCCGGCGATGCCGAGCGCGTCGAGCTGCGCGGCGAGCCGGGGGCTCTGGGCGAGCGCGATGCGGATCGCGGCCTCGGCGTCGAGCGGGTGGGCGAGCAGCGCGTCGACGTCCGGCGCGGGCGCGGCGCCGAGCCGCGCGACGAGGTCGTGATCGACCGGCGCGCGCAGCTCCGATGTCGAGGGCACGCACGACGCGAGCAGCGCGAGCAGGATCGTCCGCGTCATGGCTGATGGTGGTGATGCATCGGCATCGCTGGAGGCCCGGTGCGCAGCGCGGGCACGTCGCCGTACCTCACCACGCCGGGGCGCAGCGCGGCGGGCGCGCCGGCGAGCCGCCCGACCGGCGCGTGCGGGCTCGCGGGATGATCGGCGGGCAGCGGCGGCGCGGCGGTCGCGCACGCGGCGACCAGCACGAGCGCGAGCGCGCGCATCACATCGCCATCGCGCAGCTCCCGGCGCTCAAGGCGCCGGCATGCATGCGCAGCTCGGATTGCAGCGCGGCGGCGTCGCCGCCGGAGAACACGAGCTTGGCACCGCCGTCGATCTTCTGCGCGGACAC
>JBLMXA010000082.1:0-6973 GCA_050257515.1 Acidobacteriota bacterium
TTGGCGTGCATGGCTTCTTGGCGGCAATCCTCTGCCTCGCGCCGCGACTGGACCGGCAGCGCGGCGTGCGGCAGGTGCCACCCCGCCGAGCTCGCGGCGTGGCAGGCGACGCCGCACGCCCAGACGCGAGCGCGGTTCGCTGGCCGGCCGGAGGGCCGGTGCCTCGCGTGCCACGGCACCGGCGAGGCGCCGGCGGGCGACACCGTCGCCGTCGAGGTCGGCTGCGAGGCCTGCCACGGCGCGGGCGCCGCGTACGCCGAGGACGACGTGATGCGCGATCGCCCGGTCGCGCTCGCGCTCGGGCTCGTCGACAGGCCGCGCGAGACGTGCGTCGGCTGTCACGCGCGGCCGACGACCGGCAAGCCGTTCGACCGCGACGCGCCCGTGCACCCGGTGAGAAAGCCATGAAGGTCAAGGCGCGCTTCCTGACGTCGGCCGCCAAGCCCGACGACTTTCCGCCCGAGAAGCTGCCCGAGCTCGCCGTCGTCGGGCGCAGCAACGTCGGCAAGTCGAGCCTCATCAACGCGCTGGTCGGCGCCGACCTCGCGCGCACGTCGCGCACGCCGGGGCGCACGCGGCTCGTCAACTGGTTCGAGATCGAGCAGCGGTTTCACCTCGTCGACCTGCCCGGTTACGGCTACGCCGAGGTCAGCCGCGACATGCGCGAGAGCTGGCGGCCGCTGATCGAGCGCTACCTCGAGAGCCGCGGCACGCTCGCGGGCGTGCTGCTGCTCGTCGACATCCGCCGCGGCGTCGAGGAAGAGGAGCTCGATTTCGTGCCGTGGCTCGAGGCGCGCGAGACGCCGATCGTCGTCGCGCTGACCAAGAGCGACAAGCTCGCGAAGAACAAGCGCATGCTCGAGGTCACGAAGGCCAAGCACGCGCTCGGCCTCAAGCGCGATCCGTTCGCGGTGTCGGCGCAGACCGGCGAGGGGCTCGAGGCGCTGTGGCGCGCGGTGCTCGCGGTCGTCGAGAAGAAGCGGGCGTGACGATCGCGCGCGCGACCCCCGCCGATCTCGACGCGATCGACGAGATCGAGCGCCACTCGTTCAAGACGCCGTGGCCGCGCTCGCAGTTCGAGGGCGAGCTCGCGCGCGAGTGGGCGCGCATCGACGTCGCACGCGACGAGCGCGGCCGCGTGGTCGCGTTCTGCGACTACTGGATCGTGGTCCCCGAGCTGCACGTGCTGGTGATGGCGACCCACCCCGACTACCGCGGGCGCGGCATCGCCGGCGCGCTGCTCGCGCACGTGCTCGCCGAGGCCGCGGGCGCCGGTTGCACGATGGCGACGCTCGAGGTACGCGCCGGCAACCGCCCCGCGATCGCGCTCTACGAGCGCGCCGGCTTCCGGACCGTGCACGTCCGCGGCCGCTACTACCAGGACGACGACGAGGACGCGCTCGTCATGATGCGCGGCCTGTCATTCTAGATACCGCTCGTAGATCGCGGCGGCGAGCGCGGCGGTCGCGAGCAGGTACACGAACACGACGAGCCACGCGCCGCCGTCCTTGCGCGGCAGCGGGATCGGCTGCTGCCGCGGCGGTTCGACCGCCGGGCGCGAGCCGAGCACCTCGTCGGCGACGATCACCTTCGGCGCGTGGTCGCCGTGGCTCCAGCCGGGCCCGAGCTCGACGGTCTTGCCGCTCTCGAGCTGGATCACGAGGTTGGGCCGCGCGATCGCCTCGCCGCTCTGCTCCATGTTCGCGAGGTCGGCGGTCTCGAGCTCCATCGTCGGGTTCGGAGCGCCCGGGATGGGGTTGAGCTGGATCGCGAAATCGCCGTCGTCGGGAGCCTTGCGACGCTTCCGGCGTTTCGCCACGTCCCCATTCTAACACCGTCTCCGAGGAGGTTCCTCACCTACACCGTCGGTGTACGGTTCTGGACGCTTGTCGCGCCCACGGGTTTGGGCGACCATGGATCCACCTTGCCGCCGGAGGAGCGCAAGCTGTGCGTCGTCTGCGCGAAGGTCTATCGCGCAGACGTGACGACCTGTCCAGACGATGGCGCCATGCTCGTCGTCGAGGCTGGAGGGTCGTCCGGACCGTCGCGTCTGGGCCACGTGCTCGGCAACTACCGGTTGCTGCGCGTGATCGGCGAGGGCGGGGTCGGCACGGTCTACGAGGGCGAGCACGTCCAGCTCGGCCGGCGCATGGCGCTCAAGGTCCTCCACGAGGAGGGCGTCACCGGCGAGGTGATCCGCCGCTTCTTCAACGAGGCGCGCGCGGTCAACGAGATCCGCCACCCGAACATCCTCGAGGTCGAGGACTTCGTCACCACCGACGACGGGCAGCACTTCCTGATCATGGAGCTGCTCAAGGGCGAGGATCTGCGGACGCGGCTCGCGCGCGACGGTGTGCTCGCGCCCGACCGTGTCATCGAGATCGGCGACCAGATCGCGAGCGCCCTGTCGGCGGTGCACTCGGTCGGCATCGTTCACCGCGACCTCAAGCCCGACAACATCTTCATCCATCGCCGCGCCGACGGCAGCGAGGTCTGCAAGCTGCTCGACTTCGGCATCGCGAAGTTCACGACCGAAGGGCAGGGCGTGACGCGCGCCGGCATGACGCTCGGCACGCCCGAGTACATGGCGCCCGAGCAGATCGTCACCCGGGGCGCACCGGGGCCGCGCACCGATCTCTACGCGCTCGGCATGGTCATGTACGAGTGCATCGCCGGAGCGCCCGCGTTCACCGCGACGACGACCGCCGGCATCCTGCGCGGCCACATCAGCGAGCCGGTGCTGCCTCCGTCGCAGCGGCGCGGCCAGGGCATCCCGCCGTCGCTCGAGGCGGCGATCATGAAGTGCCTCGAGAAGGATCCGGACCGCCGGTACGCGAATGCCGAGGAGCTGCGTGCCGCGCTGCGCGGCAGCGCGATCGCCGTCGAGCGCGCGGTCGCGATCCTCGCCAAGCCGCGTCGCCGCAAGCGCCGCGCGATCCAGATGATCCCCGCGTTCGCGATGGCGATCGCCGCGCTCGTCCTCCACATCGCGCCGCGCTCGTCCGCTGCCCGCGAGGCCAAGGCGTCACCGTCACCGTCACCGTCACCGTCACCGTCACCGTCGCCGTCACCGTCACCGACAGCGTCACCGTCACCGTCAGCGTCACCGTCACCGTCACCGTCGCCGTCACCGGCACCGTCACCGTCACCGTCACCGTCACCGGCACCGTCACCGTCACCGTCACCGGCGCCGCCGCCGGCCCCGCCGCCGGCCCCGGCGCCGCCGCCGAAGCCCGCGGCGCCCGCCGAGCTCGAGCTGTCGCTGATCTCCGATCCGCCCGGCGCCGAGATGGTCGTCGCCGGCACCTCCGTCGGCCGCGCACCGGCGACGACGAAGCTGACGATGTCGACCGATCCGATCAAGATCGTCGCGCGGTTCGCCGATGGGACCGAGGTCGTGCAGTCGGTCGTTCCCGATCGCGAGCTGCCGCCGCTGCACTTCGCCGCGCACCACGCCGCGTCGCACCACACGCCCAAGCCGACACCGACACCGACACCGACACCGCCGTCGCAGCCGCAGCAGCTCGACCACGACGGCACGATGGACCCGTTCAAATGAAGATCTGTACGTCCTGCCAGCGCCAGTACATCGACAGCCAGCAGGACTGTCCGCTCGACCGATCTCCGCTCCAGCCGTCTGCCGGCGAGCCACCACCCGGCCTCGGCCGCGAGCTCGGCACCTACCGCCTGATCGGCCTGCTCGGCACCGGTGGCATGGGCAGCATCTACATCGCGTCGCACGCGCTGCTCAAGCGCTACGTCGCGATCAAGGTGCTGCGCCCCGAGCTCGCGAGCAAGCGTGAGCACGTCGCGCGGTTCTTCGCAGAGGCGCGCACCGTCAACCAGCTCAAGCACCCGAACATCGTCGAGTCGATCGACATGGTCGAGGATGTGATCGACGGCGCGTACACCGTGCTCGAGCTGCTGCGCGGCCCGAACCTCAAGACCTGGATCGAAGGCGGCGCGCTGCCGGCCGACACCGTCGTCCACGTCGGCGCGCAGATCGCCGACGCGCTCGCCGCCGTCCACGCGCAGGGCATCGTCCACCGCGACCTCAAGCCCGAGAACCTGATCCTGATCTCGCGCGACGGCCGCAACGACTTCGTCAAGCTGATCGACTTCGGTGTCGCCCAGGTCGTCGACGAGGGCGCGAGCCACGTGCCGTTCGGCACGCCGGCGTACATGGCGCCCGAGCAGGCCGCCGGCCAGCGCGTCGACGGCCGCGCCGACATCTACTCGCTCGGCGTGCTGCTGTTCGAGATGACGACGGGCCGCCACCCGTTTCCGTCGACGAGCGACCACGAGTACATCCTGCGCCACACCGACGAGGCGCCGCCGAAGCCGTCGAGCCTCATCCCGAGCTGCCCGCGCGAGCTCGAGGACATCATCCTCAAGTGTCTCGCGAAGAAGCCGCAGCAGCGGTTCGCGTCCTCCGCCGAGCTCGCGGCCGCGCTGCGCGCCGTCGATCCGCGCCGCCGGTCGCGCGCCGGCAAGTGGTTTGCCGGCCTCGTCGCGGTCGCTGCGGCGGCAGCCGCCGCCGTCTACGTCGTGCCGCGCTACCTCGAGCCGACGGCGCAGCAGGCCAACGCGGCACCGGCGCCGCCGGTCACCGCGCCTGCCGCGCCCGCGCCTGCGCCCGCGCCGGCTCCGGTGCCCGCGCCGGCTCCGGCGCCCGCCGCCGACCCTGCCGAGCCGACGCCCGACGAGCCGCCGCAGGCGGGTGCCGCGACGGTCGCGATCGACGTCGTCTCGATCCCCGCCGGCGCCACCGTCTACCGCGCCGGCGAGACGATCCCGCTCGGCACGACGCCGTTCACCGCGACGCTGCTGCGCTCGGACAAGAAGGCGCACCTGCGGTTCGAGCTCGCCGGCTACGACACCCACACGACCGACATCAAGGTCGACGAGTCGCACGAGGTCACCGTGCGGCTCGCGCGCCGCGCCGTGTCGGCGACGCCACCGCCACCACCACCTCCTCCTCCGCCGCCACCGAAGAAACCGTCGGGGCTGCAGCGCGAGGGCACGATCGATCCGTTTGCTTCCAAGTAGGGGTGTCCATGCCAGCTTCGCTTCGCCTCGTCGTCGTCACGCTCGCGCTCGCAGTCGCCTCGGCAACGGCGCTCGCGGAGACGGACGTCGTCCTGCTGGGGCCGGCCGTGCAGGGCAAGGTCAGCGCCGCGCACGTGAACCTGGTCAGAAAGCTCGTCGACAAGGCCGCGATCGCGCCGCCGACCACGCGCGCGCTCGACGCGGCGTGCGCCGCGGACGTGACGTGCCTCGTCAAGGCGGGCAACGACATGACCGCCAAGCGCGTGGTCGCGCTGACGCTCGCGGAGCCGGGCAGGGGCCAGGTCGTGGTGTCGGTCGCGCTCGTCGACGTGATCGGCAACGAGATGGTCGCGGTGCGCGACCTGCAGTTCACCGACAGGACGCTCGTGAAGGAGCTCGCGCCCGCGCTCAAGAAGTTCCTCGACGAGGCGCCGACCGATCGCGCCAAGGCGCTGTTCGCGGAGGGCAACCAGCACTTCAACCTCGGCGAGATGGCGCCCGCGCTCGAGCTCTACAAGCGCGCGTACCGCATCAAGCCGCTGCCGGCGTTCCTGTTCAACATCGCGCAGTGCCAGCGCAAGCTCGGCCACTACCAGGAAGCGATCACGATGTACCAGTCGTACCTGACCGGGGTGCCCGACGCGCAGAACAAGGCGACGATCGAGTCGCTGATCGCGGAGTCCAAGCAGGCGCTCGCCGACCAGCAGAAGCGCGACCAGGACAAGGCCGCGCTCGCCGCGACGGTCGAGGCCGAGCGTCTCGAGACCGAGAAGAAGAAGGCCGAGGAGGCACGCAAGGCGAAGGAGGCCGAGGCGCGAGCGGCCGCCGAGCGCCGCAAGGCCGACGAGGAGCGGATGGCGCACGAGAAGGAGGTCTACGACCACCACCCGATGCGCAAGTGGATGATCGTGACGAGCATCCTCGCCGCGGGCGCGCTCGGCACCGGCGGCTACTTCGGCGTGCAGGCGCGCAAGCAGCAGCAGAACTTCGACACCACGGGTTGCGGCGACACGACGTATCTGGGCGCCGACCAGATCGCGGCGTGCGTGAACGACCGCAAGACCGGCCAGCACGACGCGCTGCTCGCGAACTCGTTCCTGATCGGCGGCGGTGCCGCGCTGCTCGGCTCGATCATCGTGTTCGCGATCGATCCCGGTAACGTGTCGCGGCCCGAAACCCCACGCGCCCAGCTCAAGCTCGCGCCGACGTCCGTCCAGGTGGTGCTGACATGGTGACCCACAGACGCATCCTGCTCGTCGCGTGGCTCGCCGCCGTCTGCGCGTGCGGCTTCGACTCGAAGAAGTTCGACAACCGCAAGTGCACCGCTGACTCGGACTGCCGTCCCGATCAGACCTGCGTCAACGGCTTCTGCACGCAGAACGCGTGCACGACCGCCGCCGACTGCAACACCGACGCACAGGTGGCGTGCACGAACGGCCTGTGCGTGATCCAGACGTGTGCGGCGCTCGGGGACTGCGAGCTCGGGTTCGCGTGCTCGCCCGATGGCCTGTGCGTCGCCGGGTGCCCCGACCACGACGGCGACGGCGTCGGTTACGGCACCGCCTGCGACGGCGTGCAGGACTGCAACGACGCCGATCCGACGGTGTCGCCGAAGCTGACCGAGGGGCCTGCGGGAGATCCGACCTGCAGCGATGGCAAGGACAACAACTGCGATGGCCTGATCGACTCGCAGGAGCCGGCGTGCCACCAGTGCGCCGACGGCCTCGACAACGACGGCGACGGCAAGATCGACTTCCCCGACGATCCCGGCTGCACCGATCCGTTCGACGACGACGAGCACGGCACCGCCGAGTGCGACGACGGCGTCGAACGGATCGGTGCAGCCGGGATCGTCGGGGAAGTCGATCTTGCCGTCGCCGTCGTTGTCGAGGCCGTCGGCGCACTGGTGGCACGCCGGCTCCTG